>NZ_JAKUFR010000112.1:0-12665 GCF_022663555.1 Bacillus cereus group sp. BfR-BA-01381 | reverse complement strand
ATCCTTTTCATATATCCATACATGATTTCTATATATATTGTCTTTCCAGTTAGCTGTCCTCTTAACAAATGCTACATTTTTGCCATCATCGCTTATATTGGTACTTGATAAGGTTGGTAATGAAATAATCTCTTCTATACTTAAATATGTTTTTTCACTCACTTTCATCAATGTGCCCCCTTGTAATACCTAGTAATCTATCCCCTCTTCTTTTCATAATAAAGGAAATTGTTCACGAATACTTAAAATGATAACTAAAAATTCAGATAAACAAAAGTAGTTTCATTCCAATTTCGATAAAGCAAAACTTTAATCAGTGGAGGTTTTGTCCATCCCCCACTGATTATTAGTTAAACTAATCGAGCTTTTCCCTTATAATATGAAGAATTTGTTATAACTTTAATTCATTGCTTTTTCTAAATTTAAAATACCATTTCCATATTCAAAGGGAATACCAATTGGATTAGCGGTCTCCTTTAAAATAGTCTCAATTTCTGTATTTGTCATTGTAGGATTTTTTTCTAACAATAAAGCTATACACCCTGTAACATAGGCTGCTGCCATAGATGTCCCACTTTTCATTTCATATTTTTGTCCTGGAGCAGTACTTAAAATATTTTCACCTGGTGCCATTATATCTAGCTTCTTTCCTAAGCTAGATGCAAACCACCTTTCCTGTTGACTATTTATTGCTCCTACGGAAATCACATTATTATATTTTGCTGGATAAGTAATAGAATCTTCGTCAAAGAATCCTGTATTACCCGCCGAAGAAACTAAAATAATATTTTTTTCATGTGCTTTATTTATAGCAATCTCCAAAGCATCTGATTTTTGATATCCTCCAAAACTCATATTAATGATTCTTATATTGTTTTGTATACACCATTCAATCGCTTGAATGATACTACTGTATTTTCCATTCTCTTTTGAATCTAATACTTTTAATGAATATATTTGAGCAGCGGGGGCAACTCCCAACACACCAATTTGATTATCTCTTGCTCCTATAATCCCTGCAATATGTGTTCCATGTCCACTTTCATCACTATATCCGTTTGTTCCTTTAATAAAGGTGAAACTTCTTCTAAGATTTAAATCTTCATGGTTCATGTCTACTCCAGTATCTAATATTGCAATAGATATATTTTTTCCAGTTAAATTATTGTTTTGTTTTTTTATCCTCGGGATATTTAAAAAGTCGATTCCCCAATCTTTTTTTTGTTCTAACGCTTTGACATCTTGATTTTTTTCTATACTTTGTACTTCTGGGTGTTGTTTTAATTCGTTTACTTTATTTTGAGGAATCCTTACATTGGCTATAATACCTAAATATGTTTCTTCGATTGTTCCTCCATATTTTTGTATGAGTTCTTTATGTATTTTGTTATTAAATGTTATTAGATAATTAACTTCTTTACTATTGGCCGCTAAGCTATGTAAAGGAGAAATAATTATAAAAATAAGGATAAGTAAAGTACAAAAAATTTTTTTCATAAATTAACCCCCTAAACTATTTTTTCATTTTTATAAATTTGTTTAATAATGAATCTATTAACACCATAATGATTGACAGTATTAGAGCACCCACAATCGTTAAATGTAAATTTTCTATAAACTTTTCAGTTACAAAATAAAAGATAATCGTATATATCAATATGGCTCCTACAATATTTATAATTCTAGGTAATTTAAAATATCTAGAAAATCCAGTAAAAAACCCCTTAAAAAAGACCTCAAAAATAAAGGTGATTCCCATAGATAAAATAGCTAATAGCATAAGATCATAAAAACTATCAGATTTCAGTAAATGGGGAAAAAAGTTTTCTATACCTAAACAAATAAAAAAAAGTACAACGGATGGAATAATAGTAATACATACAAATATCGATGCTCCTACAAAAGCAGACAGTATAGTCAAGAAATAATTTTCCTTATTCTCAGTTTGTTCTGAGCGGCTCCTATCAAGAATTAAATACATTATCGCCAACACTATTAATAATATTAATAGTGTTGCTAAAAAAATTTTCATAATATCATCCTATCTTCTATATATTTTTATAAAAAAAGGTTCAGTAAATACTGAACCTTTTTTTGCATTTATATTTTATTAAAGGCCAAAGAATAATACAATCCAGTATGCAATTGCTGCTGCATCTGCTGGAGGAATTCCTAAAGATACTAAAAATGTAGCTAAGGCCCACTCCTGAACGTCACCTGCTGTTTCAATCCAATTAGCAATTTTATTTGTATTTTTTGATAATACTTGTTCAGCCTTAGGTGAAATCTTACCAGCTAGCTTTGATACTAACCAACCACCTTTTCGAATGGCTTGTGCTGCTAATTTTGTTTTCCATCCTTGCGCAGAAACATCCCCATCAACATTTGTAACTGACTGTGTTACTGGAGCTGTTGTTTTGTTAAGATTGGGTACTGTTTCAGTTGCTGCAAATGCTGACGTGCTTGGTAAAAGCGCTGAAGACAATATAGCAACTGATAAAACTCCCCCTATTACGGCATTCTTTCTTTTCTTTTTCAAATTACTCCCACCCATTCTATTGTATATTTAAGCTAAAAATACCGGTATTTGCTAGCTCGATAATATCTTACTATAAATAAAATTGAAATAAATCGATTTTGGATAATATTTACAATTAATTAACGAATATTTACATTTATAAACCTATCAGTTTACACTGTTTGATTTATAAGGAGAGTGATCACATTGGATCAAATAACCATATAATCATAGAGATAACGGTAGGCATAGATGCTCCTATATTCAAAATATGTTATATACTCTGAACAAATCCGATACAAATATAACCCCGTTCTAAATTTAGAACGGGGTTATATTTTAGTTATTTAATTTTGGATATAAGATGCTTCACTGTACTTAAAAATATAACAATAAAGTCGTTTGAAAATCTAGTTTTATTCAATAATATCGACCAATTATTGAATAATATGACCGGCGTTTTTAAAACAATTTTATTATCTTTGTACACAGCAATGATTTAACCTACCAATCTCCTACTCAACCGTAACAGACTTAGCTAAGTTACGTGGCTTATCAACATCACACTCGCGGTGAAGTGCTGCGTAGTATGAGATAAGTTGTAATGGAATAACTGCTACTAGCGGTGCTAGTGCTTCGTGTACAGCTGGTAATACGAAGCTGTCACCTTCCATTTCTAAGCCTTTCATTGAGATGATACATGGGTTAGCTCCGCGTGCTACTACTTCTTTCACGTTACCACGAATTCCAAGGTTTACGTGCTCTTGTGTAGCAAGTGCGATAACTGGTGTACCATTTTCAATTAAAGCGATTGTACCATGTTTTAACTCTCCTCCAGCAAATCCTTCTGCTTGGATGTAAGAGATTTCTTTTAGCTTTAATGCACCTTCTAATCCTACGTAGAAGTCTACGCTACGTCCGATGAAGAAGCAGTTACGCGTTGTTGCTAAAAATTGTTTTGCTAATGCGTCCATTTCTTCTTTTTGATCACAAAGTTGTACCATTGCATTTGCTACAAGCCCTAGTTCGTGTGTTAAGTCAAAACCAAGAACTTCACCTTTTGCTTTAGCAATATCTGCAGCTAAAATTGAAAGTACTGCAAGCTGTGCTGTGTAAGCTTTCGTTGATGCAACTGCGATTTCTGGTCCCGCGTATAACGGAAGTGTATAATCCGCTTCACGAGAAAGTGTAGAACCAGGTACGTTTGTAATTGTTAATGCTTTATGACCCATTTCATTTGTTTGTACAAGTACTGCACGGCTATCAGCTGTTTCACCACTTTGTGAAATATAAATGAAGAATGGTCTTTCTGTTAATAATGGCATGTTATAAGAGAATTCACTTGCTACATGCACTTCAACTGGCATTTTTGCAAACTTCTCGATAAATTGTTTTCCAACAAGACCTGCATGATAACTTGTTCCACATGCAATGATGTAAATACGATCGCTATCTAAAATCGCATTGCGGATGTCTTGATCTAATTCAATCTCGCCATTTTCATCTTGATACTTTTGAATTATATTACGGATAACAAGTGGTTGCTCATCGATTTCTTTAAGCATGAAATGAGGGTATGTTCCTTTTTCAATATCACTTGCGTCTAATTCCGCTGTAAACGGTGCACGTTCAATCGTTTCACCTTGTAAGTTTTTAATTGTAATACTTTCTTTCGTTACAATTACAATTTCTTTATCCATTAATTCAATAAATTGATCTGTAACTTGTAACATCGCCATAGCGTCGCTCGCCACAACATTAAAGTTGTCACCAACACCTACTAATAGCGGGCTTTTGTTTTTAGCAACATAAATCATGTTTGGATTTTCAGCATCAAGTAATCCGATTGCATAAGAGCCATGTAAAAGAGATAGCGTATTACGGAACGCTTCTTCTACACTTAGTCCTGTGCTCACTTGTTGTTCCATAAGCTGTACGATAACCTCTGTATCCGTTTCACTTACGAACGTTACATCTTGTAAAAATTCCTTCTTCACTAACTCATAGTTTTCAATTACACCGTTATGAACTAGTGTAAAACGCTTTGATGTACTTTGATGCGGATGCGCGTTTACTTTGCTCGGAACACCATGTGTAGCCCAGCGTGTGTGACCGATCCCCACGCTTGCTGCTACGTTCTCATCTACGATTTCGCGAAGTTTTGCAATACGGCCTTTTTCTTTGTATACAACAACACCGTTCTCTGCTTGTACTGCAATACCTGCTGAATCATATCCACGATATTCTAGCTTTTCTAAACCTTTTAATAAAATTTCCTTTGCATCTTGCTCTCCAATAAATCCTACGATTCCACACATGTTTAGTCGCCGTTACAAATGCTTACACTGCTCTGCGAACATGTAACGACATAGTCCGATACCATTTTTATTTATACTAAAAAACGGATTACATATTGCTAGCCCTGTAAGCTTGTAACGGCTTTCACCTTCCTCTCGATTGGGTTTAAGTCCGTATATACTTATACAGCTAGTTTGTATCCGTTCCTTTTCTCTCATCACACTTTCACCTTTGTCCATTAAGTCACCTTAATGATTTAAGTAAAAGCTTGCGGTTGTGATGAACAACCGGGAGCCATCCGCCGAAATCTCGATAAACCCCACCTCGTCAACTACACTACTTGTAGTTCTGGCGCTTCTATAATTTACAATTTTTCCTTTGAGAAAAAGAACAAGACCATCTTATAACAAACATGGATCAACCGTCAATGAAATTTTTTTCACCATCTATAAAACATATGAAAAAGGAGCACTTATTGTGCTCCTTTTTCAATAAATTTATTAAATTATTCAGCGCCAACTTCCGCTTTCACAACTTCTACAATGCGATGTACATATGCATCACAAACTTCTTGTGTTGGTGCTTCTGCCATTACACGAATAAGTGGTTCTGTTCCAGATGGACGAACAAGAATGCGGCCATCACCGTTCATTTCTTCCTCTACAACACGAATAATTTCTTTAATTTTTTCGTTTTCTAATGCTAGTTTTTTATCTGTTACACGAACGTTTACTAGTAATTGCGGGAATTTTGTCATTTCTCCTGCAAGCTCAGATAATGGCTTTTTCGTCATTTTCATAATGTTTACAAGTTGAAGTGCACTTAACATTCCATCACCAGTTGTAATGTAATCAAGTAAGATAATGTGACCTGATTGTTCTCCGCCCAGATTATATCCCCCGCGCTTCATCTCTTCCATTACGTAACGGTCACCAACTGCTGTTTTATCACTTGTAATACCGTTAGCTTCAAGTGCTTTGTAGAAACCTAAGTTACTCATAACTGTTGAAACAACTGTATTGTGCTTTAGTTGACCAGTTTCTTTCATGTACTTTGCACAAATAAACATAATTTGATCGCCATCAACGATGTTTCCTTTTTCATCTACAGCGATTAAACGGTCACCATCACCATCGAAAGCAAGACCGATATCAGCACCTTTTTCTTTTACTAATTCAGCTAATACTTCTGGATGTGTAGAACCTACTCCATCGTTAATGTTCATACCGTTTGGTGAAGTTCCCATTGTTGAAATATCAGCTTCTAAATCAGCAAATAAGTACGGAGCTAAAGAAGACGTAGCACCATGCGCACAATCTAAAGCGATATGTAAACCAGAGAAATCTTCCTCTACAGTTTGTTTAATGTATTGTAAATACTTTTGTCCACCTTCAAAATAATCACTCACTTGTCCAAGGTTCGTACCTGTTGGACGTGGTAATTCATCCACTTCTTTGTCTAATAAAGCTTCGATTTCTGCTTCTTGCTCATCTGTTAATTTAAAACCGTCTGAACCGAAGAATTTAATTCCATTATCTTGTACTGGATTATGAGATGCAGAAATCATAACACCAGCTTGTGCATCTAACGCTTTTGTTAAATAAGCAACACCTGGTGTAGAAATAACACCAAGACGCATTACTTCTGCTCCAGTTGATAATAGACCTGCTACTAAAGCTCCTTCTAACATATGTCCTGATATACGTGTATCACGGCCGATAATTACTTTTGGACGGTCTGTATCTTTTGTTAATACATAACCACCAAAACGTCCAATTTTGAACGCTAATTCAGGTGTTAACTCCTGATTCGCAACCCCGCGTACTCCATCTGTACCAAAATATTTACCCATTATGATTCGCTCCTTTTTCTGGCTCTTTTTGATTATCTACTGTTGGCTCTTGGCTAGTTTCTTTATCTTTATTTTGTTCCGGTTCCTTCTCCTTTTCCTTTTCTGGATCAGGCTTAGGTTCAGGTTCAGGATTTTTTGGTTTTTCAGTTTGATTATCTTTATTATTATTTGAATTTGGTTGTTCACCGTTACCCTGTACTTCTTTATCTGGATTTTCTTTCTTCACAATTGTGACTTTAGCACTTTTTTGTTTTGGCTCTATTGAAATATTACCAGGGCCACTCACTTGAATAGCAACATCCTTCGTCCCAGGAGACACAGTTTGTAGATTAATCACTGCTGTTATTTGAGCAGCTGTTATTTTATCTACTATACTTGTTTCTCCTGAAATATCAACGCTTATCTTCCCATCTTGCGGCGAAAGTAACTGGGCCGTAACGTCTTTAGAAAGTCCATTTTTTTGAATTGATATACCATCAATCGTTCTTGTTTTCGTTTGTTTTGTTTTTTGTACGCCTACTGAAACCTTCACTTGATTTGGCTTCGCACTTGTGACACCCTTTGGTAATAAAACAGAGGTATCGAATGTTGTAGACTCTGTCAATTGACTAAGATCTACTTCGACCCCCTCTATCGATTGTATATTATCCAATATATCTTTTGGACCTGCTATCGTTACTTCTCTTGGCTCAACGCTAATATTTGTAACGGCCAATCCTTCCGGTAAACTCCCCTTTTTCGCATATGTTATAGGAACAGTTTTTTCAGTATTATTGGCCGTAGCTTGCGTCGCCACATTCAACGTTACACTAATTTTAGATGGACTTGTTCTTACATTTAAACGTTTGCCTTCTTTATTATATAATGTCACTTCGGGTGTTTTTGTAACAGTTTTATTAACACCTTTTAAATCAACATACGCCTTAGCAGATGAAATACTTTCAATTTCTTCTTTCGTCCCAACTACCTCAACCGTATCAGGTTTAATGTTTGATTTTTCGAGTGTAGCACCAGCCGACATCTGATCCTCATTTGATAATTTCAAGTCTACATGAACATATTTTCTCGCTTTTTCATGAAGAGTAATTTTAATTGTTGATGGCTGAACTGTTCCTTTCACATCATCTGGAAGTCCGTTCGTTTTCAAAGAAACTTCATAAGTTCCTTTTTCGCTACCTCTCAAATCAACTGGTATATCAAATTGTTTTTTCGCTTTTGCCGTAGCAACTGCTGCTTTTGGACCCTCTAACTTCACCTTAACGCCCTCTGCCGGAATACCACTTACAATATATTTCTCTTCATCATACTTAACGTTAATAGCATAATTAGTTAATGTTTCTTTCGCATCATTTGCAAAAGGTAGTATCCCCGATGTCGTATTTTTTTCAGTTAAAGTCGCTGACATAAAAAGCATACACGCCAATAGTAATGAGATCCCCTTTAAAAACCAATGATTCTCCATTAACTTATCCATGACGCTTTCTCCTCCAATTCCATAAAGACGAAGAAGTCGTTTTTTCGTTCGCACTAAATTCAGCTAACAACATATCTTTCAGTTGTTCTGTCTTCAAATCACGATGCAACTTACCATTTTTCGTTAAAGAAATTTGGCCTGTTTCTTCCGACACAACTACTGTAATACTATCAGTAACTTCACTAACTCCCATTGCAGCGCGATGCCTAGTTCCTAACTCCTTAGAGATAAATGGACTTTCTGATAACGGAAGATAGCAAGCTGCTGCTTTAATGGTACTTCCTTGCATAATTACTGCTCCATCGTGAAGAGGTGTGTTTGGAATGAAAATATTAATGAGTAATTCCGATGATACGTTTGCATTTAGCGGAATACCCGTTTCTACATAATCACCCATACCGGTCTCTTTTGACAAGGTAATTAATGCACCAATTCTACGTTTTCCCATATATTCCGTTGCTTTCGCTATCGCTGTTGCAACCATTTCAGGCTCATCATCCTCATGAGTTCCAGTACGCGAAAATAAACTTCCGCGTCCTAGCTGTTCAAGCGCTCTTCGCAATTCTGGCTGGAAAATAATAATAACGGCTAAAAATCCCCACGTTAATACTTGTTCAGTTAGCCAATATAGCGTTCGCAATTCAAGGAAAATACTGATCATCCGAACGACAATAATAACTGTAATCCCTTTTAAAAGTTGAACAGCTTTCGTCCCTCGGATTATGAGAATTAGCTTATATATAATAAACCATACAACGGCAATATCTAATGCCGTACTAAGATATTTCAAAATGGTCGTATCTTCAAAAGGCATGCTAACCCTTCCTCCTACTTACGAGCAATTCTATCCATATATTGAAATATTGTTTTATGCTCTATCTGTATGTATTTCCAACAACTAGTTAATTATACCATACATGAAACAAACGACAATTACAAACAACCCCCTTTAGTCTAAATTGGTAAGATGTCAAACATTCTTATCGTACAGTATAATATAAATCATTATTATACGCCTATTTTCAAATAAAAAAAGCAACTTCTCAGTTGCTTTTCTTACATTTATTTTAGTTTTTCACCGAATAAAGAACCCATTAAAGCAACCGCTGTTGTTGCCGTTCTATTTCGCTCATCTAAAATCGTATTTACCTCAACAAACTCGGCAGATGTAACAATATCAGCTTCCGCTAACATCTCCATTGCTAAATGACTTTCACGATAAGATAAGCCACCAATTACAGGTGTTCCAACTCCTGGTGCATCATGAGGATCAAGACCATCTAAATCTAATGATAAATGCACACCATCAGTATGAGATAAATACGCGATTGTTTCTTCCATAACAGCCGTCATACCCATACGATCAATCTCGTGCATTGAAAATACTTTAATACCTTCATTTCGAATAAAGTCTTTTTCTCCTTCATCTAATGCACGTGCACCGATAATTACAACATTCTCTTTTTTCACCTTTGGATATGCCCCGTATAAATCTACAAGCGTGGGATGTCCATACCCTAAACTTGCTGCAAGTGACATACCGTGAATATTTCCAGATGGTGAAGTTTCTTCTGTATTTAAATCGCCATGTGCATCATACCAAATAACACCTAGGTTTTTATAATGTTTCGCAACACCAGCTAATGTACCAATAGCGATACTATGATCGCCACCTAATACAAGTGGAAAACGCCCTTCTTCTATAATATGATCCACCTTACTTGCTAATTCGTTACATACAGTTGCAACTTGTGTAAGGTTTCTTAAGCTTGTATTTACATCTACTTCTTTTTCTCTCTCTATACATATATCTCCCATATCTTTAACGTCATATCCAATTTCTTCAATTCTTTCAATTACACCTGCATAACGGATTGCGCTCGGTCCCATATCAACTCCACGACGCATCTGTCCTAAATCCATTGGAACTCCAATAACTGAGATTTCTTTTTTCATAGATAGTATCCCCCTTTTGTGCCTTCACTAAATATTTTAAATCTTTTATATAGTCTGACTCAACTCGACATTTTTCTGTATGGATATACAAAGTATTCACTTATATCCGCTTCGAAATCCAAATTTTAAGACTATTCCCTGTATAAAGTTAACTTAATGAAGCAACTACTATCATTATTATTAGATAATAATAAAAAACACTCCGCATTTAGAAGTGTTTTTCTGATGCTATTTTCCACACTGCTGCAATATTTTTTGCTGTCATTTCAATATTCTCTTCTGCTACTTTATATGCCTCCTCTAATGTCATCGGACTTGTTGTAATACTAAATACTGCATCTATTCCTTTTGCATGAACAGCCGAATAATTCGGAGATACTGATCCCCCAATCGCAATGACAGGAATATGAAAACGCTTTGCACGCTCCGCAACACCTACTGGGGCCTTTCCATATGCTGTTTGTTCATCTATTCTCCCTTCGCCAGTTATAATTAAATCTGCACCTTCTATATGCTTATCAAAATTTGTATAATCTAATACAATTTCAATTCCTCTCCGCAAGTTTCCCTTTAGCACTGCAATAACAGCTGCTCCCATACCGCCTGCAGCTCCTGCACCAGGTATTTTAGATACGTCGCAAAATAGGTATTGTTTAAGGATATGCGCATAATGCTTTAAATTCTCATCCAGCTCTTTCATCATCTCTTCATCCGCACCCTTTTGTGGCCCAAATACGAAAGATGCTCCCCTTATTCCAACTAACGGATTATCTACATCACATGCTGCTTCTATCTTTATATGCTTTAAGCGTGAATCCATTTGTGAAAAATCAATAGAGACAATCGAATGTAACGTTCCACCAGATGGCTCTATTACTTCTCCTTTTCCATTTATAAACCTGACTCCTAAAGCTGACAACATACCCGCTCCTCCATCATTTGTAGCACTTCCTCCAAGTCCTAAAATGATACGCTCAGCTCCTTCGTCTAGCGCATGTAGTATAAGTTCTCCTGTTCCTTTCGTCGTCGTAATAAGTGGGTTTCGCTTTTTAGCCGGAACGTGTTGTAAGCCTGATGCTGCTGCCATTTCAATAAACGCTGTCTTTTTATCTTTAGACATACCGTAAAAGGCTTGTACGCTCTCTCTAAGCGGTCCTGTCACATGAAATGATATAATCCTCCCGCTTGTAGCATCAACAAGGGAATCGACCGTTCCTTCCCCTCCATCTCCAATCGGTATTTTTACGTACTCTGCTTTAGGAAAAATTGCTCCAAAACCTCTTTCAATAGCTTCACATACTTCTATAGCTGTTAAGCTTTCTTTATATGAATCAGATGCAATAACAACTTTCATAATTATCCCCATCCTTTATTTTCACGTTTTCTCCATTTTAAATGACAAGTATGAAAGTTGTCTTTTTAAACACAAAAAAAGCTTACATCATATGATGTAAGCTTTCTCTATTAGATGGAGCCTAGCGGGATCGAACCGCTGACCTCCTGCGTGCAAGGCAGGCGCTCTCCCAGCTGAGCTAAGGCCCCTTAGTAATTAAGCGGAAGACGGGATTCGAACCCGCGACCCCAACCTTGGCAAGGTTGTATTCTACCACTGAACTACTTCCGCGAAAATGGTGAGCCATGAAGGACTCGAACCTTCGACCCTCTGATTAAAAGTCAGATGCTCTACCAACTGAGCTAATGGCTCGTAAATGGCTGGGCTAGCTGGATTCGAACCAGCGCATGACGGAGTCAAAGTCCGTTGCCTTACCGCTTGGCTATAGCCCATTAATATTTACTAGTATGGTTATCTTTTCAAAAAAATAAACCCTCTCAGGTTATTTTAAAGAAAATGGTGGAGGGGGGCAGATTCGAACTGCCGAACCCGAAGGAGCGGATTTACAGTCCGCCGCGTTTAGCCACTTCGCTACCCCTCCGACATTTAAAATATATATGGTGGAGGATGACGGGATCGAACCGCCGACCCCCTGCTTGTAAGGCAGGTGCTCTCCCAGCTGAGCTAATCCTCCAAAAGTGGTGACCCGTACGGGATTCGAACCCGTGTTACCGCCGTGAAAGGGCGGTGTCTTAACCACTTGACCAACGGGCCAAAAAAGTTTTAAACCTATTCCCAAGCTTCCAACCGGGCTTGAACCGGTGACCTCTTCCTTACCATGGAAGTGCTCTACCAGCTGAGCTATGGAAGCATAATGGCTCCGCAGGTAGGACTCGAACCTACGACCGATCGGTTAACAGCCGATAGCTCTACCACTGAGCTACTGCGGAATAATATTAGCCTGGCAACGTCCTACTCTCACAGGAACAAGGTCCCAACTACCATCGGCGCTAGAGAGCTTAACTTCCGTGTTCGGTATGGGAACGGGTGTGACCTCTCTGCCATCATTACCAGACTTTTATCATTATAAACATTTCTTTCGAAATGTCAAGAAGAAAATTATATATTCCTTCAAAACTAGATAACATTGCTACATATTATATGGTTAAGTCCTCGATCTATTAGTATTCGTCAGCTCCACATGTCACCATGCTTCCACCTCGAACCTATCAAC
>NZ_JAKUFR010000111.1:0-12746 GCF_022663555.1 Bacillus cereus group sp. BfR-BA-01381 | reverse complement strand
ATTATAAAAAGCATTTTGTTCACTTTTTAGATTATTGTAAAGAGAACTTAAGTAATTGTATTTTTTCTCATACATACAAGATTTCGGCTAAATCTTCCTCTTCAGGTAATAATGAAGAAATTTATCCTCTAGCAGATTTTATTGATTGCCAAAAATACGTGAAGAATATAGAAAAGCACTTCTTACAGGCTATAGAAGATCGAAGATACGCAGGTACATGGTTGTATGTTTCTCTTCATTTTACTAACGCTTGGCGCTCTCGGGATTTTCTGGAACTGCCTTTTATTAATATAAAATTAGCTGGTGATTTTTCTTTCGAATGGTTTAAAAATGGAAACAGATTAAATACTATACAAGCTCAAAAAATTATCAATCAATATGCTTCGCAAAGACTAGTTATTTCCAAAACTGGGGCTTTGAATCGTTTTTTAGTTAACTTTGATATGTTAATTCCAATTGCTACAATGATTGTCATTTGTGATTTACATAGACAAAGAGTAGACGATAGTAAATTAATAAACCTAGGTAATAGAAGAGGAGCAATTCATAAACTTTTTTTTGAGAATTACAAATTTAATTTTCAAAGTCGAAAAATGAATCGAAGTTTTATGACCCATCTATTTCATAAAGCTGTACAAAACTCAGAATATAAAGCAAGCGCATTAGCCCTACTTCAAAGAGCACGCTCTCATACTAATCAAGAATCTACTTCTATTTATATTCAAACAACAAACAAAGATGGACCTATCAGTAATGTCACAGAGCATTTATTTAATCGTGGTCACTTTGGGTATCTATACAATTTATTAATTCAAGCTATACAGATAAAAAAAGAGAATAATATTAGTTTAGATGAAGAAACGGCACGTATTTTAGAGATACAAAAAATCTTTCAGACCCCTTTAAGTTTTGAGGATTTCGGTTATTTTTTACAAACACAACATCAAGAACCCGAGTCCATGGCTCTTCAAATTCTTAGTATGCCTTTAAAGACATTAGAAGACAAGTTAGGAAAGTTATATAAAGACTTATCTCCTTCTCATACAGAACATATGCAATGTTTTAATTATCCTAATTGTATAACTCCAAATAGTTCTTCTTGCGTGGGATGTATATATTCGATTCCAAAAGTTTATTTATTAATTAGTATTCAAGAGGAAATTTCAAAAAGAATAATTGTTTTAAAAAGTGCAAACCTCATATCTGTAGCAGAGAGAGAGAAATCATGGATTTTAAGATTGCTTCAGCTATTACAAGAAGCTGTTGATACATTTGGCAAGGATTATATAAATTCTTTTGTTGACTTAAATACTTTGTTTCAAGAAATAAAGACAGCATTCATTCATTTTGATCATTATTTTATATCTAATTAGGTCTATATGATAACCCAGAGGTGTTGAAAAAGTGTTAAAAAATCTAGAAATATATAATAAAGAGTTTATATCTGATGTAGGAATAAAATCGTATATCGAATCTTTAAGTAAAGTCTTTTTCTCTCACGATAAACAAACTAAGTTTACTCAAATGTTTGATGAATTTAAAAAAACAGGTGTAATTATTAATGACAGATTCGAAGACACTATTTGGCTACTTGCTGATAAAGATCAGCGAATTACTAAAATTTCTTTCAATATATACTCTCTTCCTATATATAAAGAATCTCTACGTTACTACGTGCTATTAGAGTTAAAACAAGAGAATTCATTAAAAACTATACAGGGGAAAATACAATTTATAAAACAAGCAATTTTAGTAACTAAAGGCTTTGAAGATAGCCAGTGTTACTCCCAATTAGAATCTTTTCTCAACAATAAATCAGCAAGTGTAATTTTCAAATACGCTACATCGTTAGCAAAATACTTACTTTTTATTGGTTACGAGGAACAAGATGATTTAATCATTCTATGTAAACAATTCGCTTATGGTTATACGAACACCGTCAGAAATTTGCCTGATTTTAAGGATGTACTAACTTTCGATTGGATTATACGTGATTTCCAAAAAAATTGGACAGATACAGAAAAAGAAATTTATTTCCCTATTATTTTATGGTGGAATATTACATTGATCATTCCCATGCGGATAAAAGAATTCATTTTATTATCTAGAGAATGTGCACAAGAGAATAATGGAAAGTATACACTAACAGTTCCAAGAGCAAAAAAACAAGCAAGAAAAATACACAGTATAGATGTAACTGATACACTAACGATTAGTAAACGTATATATGATTTAATTCAAGAGTATATCTGTATTACAAATGAAAACTCAAATAATGAGTATCTATTATCTTATTATCATTACTGCAAATCTCAGCGATATCAAAAGACTCATGGTAATGCTTTTAAGAATAAGAAAGATAAAACTAGATTTGAAGAAGGACAACTATATACATTACTAAAAAATTTTTATGAGGAAATAGTTACGAAAAAGTATGGTCTATCGCTTCAATATATCAAACCTTTAGATACAAGGCATTTTGCTTTCTGTAATATGATGTTTCAAGGATTTAATATGCTTACTATAGCTAGGATAGGAGGACATAGTTCTTTAGATGCACAAATGCATTATTTTAATCATCTAGAATACTTTAGCCAATCATCGATTCAATATTTGTCAGATCAGTACAAGAAAATGCCGTATGTTTCTTTACAGACAGAAGGAATATCAAATGACGATAACATAAAAAAATTGTTTTCTAAATCTTTTCTTAATCAATTGTCAAAAGCGGATTTAAAAAAACTACCACGAATGGAACATGGTTATTGTCTTCATAATCCAAAGGATTGTCCCGTAGGAGATTGTAGATATTGTGAGTATTTTTTTATTCCTAACGATGAGTTTAATCTTGATTTATATAGATGGTTGAGTGACGAATCTGAAATATTATGGAGACGCATTAAAGAACAACTCCTTTTGTTTCAAACTATTACAAAAAATATGAATTACAACTTTATTACCTTGGAATATGATGAACTTTCACAAGCAGAATTAAACTATATCTCTCGGAACTTTAAAAAAATGCAGGAACAAAAAGCTAGAGTAGATGTACAGTTAGACGCAGTAGCAAACTCTTTATTTGGAGGTATAAACGATGAAGAATAAAGTAGGAAAACCAAAGAAGTATTCATTACAAGAGCTTCGACAACAGTTACTTAATTATGTTCAGAAACATCCCAATAAAGTTATATCTTATATAGATCTTGAAAGAGAAACCGGTATAAGTCGGAATACTTGGTCTCGGAATTTAAAAGACGATATTGCTAAATTAAATGAACCAATACCGTTCACAACTAAAATAGATTTTGATACAGGAATTCCCCTTCCTAATATTTTTGATATAGTTGAAAAAAATTATGATAATAAGCAAAAATTAATTTCTTCACTAACACATTTAAATGCATGTATTAATTCGCTATACGCGATTGCTAAAAAAGAGTGGACGTTTGAGTCAGAAAATGTTGAGTTTAAAATGAAAATAAAGGAATTAGAACAAACGTTACATGAAAAAGACTGTGAAATAAGAGAATTAAAACAACAGATAACTCATTATAGCCAAGCTTATCGTAATATTTGCGCCTCCTCTACATACGGAGAAACAGGGATGAAAAATGTTTTAGAATTTAAAACGGGTAGTAAAGAAAATGAAGAAAAAATATCAGCTGATTTATCGAAGCAATTTAAAATGTTTGATTTTGAATAATATTAATACGTTTCAATTTTACACTATATTGCTGATTAATGGAGTCAGTCGATGTAATGGCTCAACACAAAGTAAAGCCAAAAGTCCTTGAAACAGTGGATTCAAAATATATTCAGCAACATTTAGCTAATGAAAGAACTTATCTAGCGTGGTTACACCTGCAATTACTATTGCTGTTTTAGGGTTTCTTGTAGCTAACCTGCATTTAGCTGTTCGAAAAGAAGCTATCCTCATTAAATAACAAAATTCGAATTGGGATAGGATCCATTATTGCTGGAATAGGAATTGTTATATCAAAATTATATTATTTAACTCAATGTAAAGCTATTAATTGAAAAAAATCCAGCACATACAATATTAATTGTATGGTTATCCACCCTAGTTATTTTAGTTATTGCATCTTATTTTTTACTAATTATTTAATCAAAGGTGAATTTGAGTAGTAAGCTTAGAGCTAACTGCTCCTTTTTATGTGTTTAGAGTTAATAAAGTTATTTAATTTCGTAATAATAAATAAGAGCCTCACTACATTTGATGTGTAATGAGGCTTTTAAAAGTTGCTTAAAGCCAAATTAATCAAAAGAATTTTATTGCTTAAAAGGATAATAAAGTGGTTTAATTCTTATTGGTAAGACCCCTTATTCAGCTAACGCCTCCATTTTCTCAATAAAATAATTGATTACAATTAGGGTTGAAGAGCTTTTTGTAATGATTTTTTCATTGCGTCTACAAAGTTCTGACGTGTCTCTTCAGATAATTCTAATAAAGAAAGATAAGGATTTAAATCTTCTAATTCAACTAATAAAAGCTCCCCTTGTTCGCTTCGACAGGCATCAACTCGTTGAATCCCCCAGTCAAGATTATTCCATTCGATAAAATGTTTAGCAAAAGCTAAATCTTCTTCCGTAGCTACATACTCTTTCAATTCCCATCTTTTATCTTTATCTGGTGCATAAAGTGCGTATTGAAGTTCTTTATCGATAAAATAAAATGAGACTTCATATTCAAAATTGATAAATGGTTGTACTAATGTATTTTTCGATTCTGAATTAACTTTTTCACTCAGTTCATCTTTTGTAACAAATTTCATCCCGATAGAGTCCGCTCCATCTTTCGGCTTTACGATATACGTGTCTACATTAGGGAGTTTATTTAAGGAATCAAGAGTATCAATCGTTGGTATAACAGGAAAATGAGCATTTGTTAGTTCGATTAAATATTCTTTTCCGTTCATGTCAGCCTTTCCATTAAACGAGTTATATGTGTTTAAATGTTTAGAAACAATTCGGTTACGGAATGCTTCATATTTGTCTTTAAAATTGGCGACTGGACCTGCATTTCGGAAAACAATTAAATCAACGTTATCTTCAAATGCTTCAATATCTTCAGGATGACAGATGACCAAATTAAAGGTTTCTCTAAGTTTAGAAGTTAGAAATAAATCCTCTTCATAATAGTTTCTTCCTTTTGCTTCATAATATAAATCTGTTACAAATAATAGCGTCTTCATTACACCTTCACCTGCTTTTCTTAAATTTTTATTGTAAAAGTATTCTCTAAAAAACAAAAAATCCCGTCTCAGTAAGAGACGAGATTAAAACTCGCGGTACCACTCTTGTTTAGTAAAGTGTTTGAATAACACTTTACTACCCTTTACAAACGTACAATCATACGTTGTCCCTTGTAACGGAGGAAACCGATAAAGCTTACTAAACATTCGGCTTTACTTCTCAGAGATGATTTTCGGTTATTATCTGAACACTGGTTTTCAGCAAAACACCAGCTCTCTTTGGAACAGAAACAATAACGTACTCTTTCTCTTCATAGAATTTTATATAAAGTAAATTATTTTTCATGATTATATATTAGACAGAAAAGAAAATCAATGGAAATTAAAAGTATATTGAATTCCCTTAATCAATTAGACTGCCCCGTTTGTCCCATAAACGATTTTTAAATAACTTTATTATTTTTTCAACAACTTTATTATCCTCTAACATTATGTATATTTATAATGCATGCTTATATTTATTCCATGATTGCGTTCCATTGCCGTACCTATCAAAGAGTCATCTTTTAATCTTTTTTTATTCTCTTAATTTCCGATATAACGCAGTTTGACTTACACCTGTGATGGCGCAAATTTCTTTAATTGTTTTCTTTATTTATTGGTGTTGTTGTACATTTAATTTAGACAAGTAATCTCATGATATATGAATCCTATAGGATTCATTCACGTATTTGTCGAATATATTGGATTAGAAATAGAAATATAGTACCACTTGTTATTAAGTGTTAAAAATTTTATTAATAATGTATAAGAGGTGTAAAATGTTTGTCAATGCCTATATTGAAACAAAAAGATTAATTATTAAACCTTATCAAATATCTGATGCAAAATATTTATACAAGCTACAGAAACACCCTGAAATTAAGCGCTTTATGCCTTCGCCTGACTATTCACTAGAAGAAATACAAGATACTATTCTTTGGAGCATGGAAATGAATAAAAAGAACACTGTAAGTAATATTGTTAAATTCAATCTTTCTATTTTTGAAAAATCTTCTCAACAATATGTAGGTTATTGTGGATTAGGACCTTTAGATTTTGAACTTACATCCACAGAATTATATTATGCCGTGTCATATGATAAATGGGGAAAAGGTTATGCAACAGAAGCCGCATATGCACTTTTGCAATATGCATTTTTAAAATTAGGCTTAAACTGCATCGTCGCTGTTGTTTTCCCTAAGAATAAAGGATCTATTAAGGTAGTAGAGAAACTGGGATTTCAATTCAAAGAATGTATTCAAAATTTAGCTGAAGATTACCGGGAGTTTGAAGGTATGTGTTCTTTCTACGTAACCAAAGATATGTTTTTAAATAATGTACTAAAAGATATTTAAACAAACCTCGTTAAAATAAAAAGATGTCCTAGCACTATTATCTAGAACATTCTTTCATATTCACTAATTACATACATAACTATCTAAAGTTCTATATCCTATATAACTTTATTATTCTGGAGTAGTGTATTTTTGGTAGCATGATGGGAAAATGACTGTATCCCTATCATGCTACTATACAAATAAGGTTACCTATTGATAAATAGGGAATAAAATATCAAAGAAATTATTTACTCGGATGATATATATAGGACAAAGAGTGTGAAGAAGTTAAATAAAGAAAAATAATATATAGATGTCATAGAAAAATGGAGCGCCCTTATTTTACCTTTTCTTAAAGGGGGTATTTTTTGTACCGACATTTTTAGGCATGAAATGTCGGGTACCATTATCTATTATGTATTAAAGTAAATATTTGAAAGGAAGTAAACTTATGGATTGGCTAAAAAGAATGAATCATGCATTGGACTACATTGAGAATAGTTTGGATGAAGAAATAGATTACAAGAAGATTGCGAAGGCAGCTAATTGCTCTGAGTTTCATTTTTCAAGAATGTTTTCTTCAATCTCAGGTGTATCGCTTTCAGAATATATTAGACGAAGACGTTTAACACTTGCAGCATTCGAAATTCAAAAAAGTGACATTCGGATCATCGATGTAGCAATTAAATATGGTTACGTTTCTTCCGATGCCTTCTCACGTGCTTTTAAAAAAATGCATGGAATATCTCCTTCTAACGCTCGTAATAAAGGAGTACAGTTAAAAGCTTTTCCGAAGATTTCCTTCCAAATTTCTATTAAGGGAGGTACGGAGATGGATTACAGAATTGAAAACCTCGATTTTGAGTTGAGAATTGTAGGAAAGAGTAAACCAGTAAAAACAAGCAGCGCCTTTAAAAAAATCCCCACACTTTGGAACACCGCGAAGAAAGAAGGATTTATGCAAGAATTAATAGACATGTCATGGGAAAATCCAAAGTGCACGCTTGAAAGCCTTTTGGGCGTTTGTGGAAAAGAAGCTACCATAACAGATGAGGAGTTTTCTTACTTTATGGGGGTAAGATATGATGGGACAGTATCAGCTGATATGGAAACATTAATTATCCCTGCAAGTACATGGGCAGTTTTTCCGAATATAGCGGATGCATGGAAACGCTTATATTCGGAGTGGGTCCCAACTTCTGATTATGAGCTTGCAAATTTACCATGCATAGAATGTTATTATGGTCCAAAACATAAACCGAAACATGAACTTTGGGTCCCAGTTATACCCAAAAAAAGTACAAATAAATAAGAAGCTGTTTATGGAGTAATGAAAAAACACTCACAATACAAACGCTTAGAAATTTGAGCTTTTTATATTGTGAGTAAACAAGATTATGACCTGAAAACTTATGTTTCCGTTGTGCAAAATTTAGTTTTCTAACAAATACTTTGGAAGAGTGAAATATTGATGTAATTCTTCTTCAAATAACTGTGATTCACTTTGACTTAAAAGATTTATAAAAAACGTTACCTTTTCTAATTTAACTTGTTTAGGGGAAATGACGTTTTTACAATTGAGGAAGTTAATAATCTTAAGTTGAGATGCATGCAGCTGACCTCTATTGAATTGACTTCTAATCCAAAATTAAAACCAGTGATGTAACTTCACACTTAATCACTGGTTTTTAATCTTTATTAATCTAGTATCTTAATAGTTTAGAACTGGACTTGTTGGCATTCTTAAAAATAAATTAGGAATTATTAATAAATGTTTTTCTTTTTAAACTTCCATAATGATTGGAAGAAGCATTGGACGACGCCCGGTTTTGGAATATAAGAATGGATTCAATACGTCTACAAGTGTTTGTTTTATTTGTGCCCAATTTATTATCCCTTCATTTAGTAAATTACATATACAATCTTCTACAATCTCTTCTATTTTCTTCATGAGTTCTTCTGATCCACGCATATATACAAATCCTCTTGTAACAATCGCCGGCTGCGATACTAATCGCTTTTGTTTACAATCTAAATTCAGGCTTATAATAATGATTCCTTCTTCAGATAGAATTCTACGGTCACGTAAAACAATGTTTCCAATATCACCTATACCACTCCCGTCAACATACACAGCTTGAGAAGGAATGGTTTTACTGCTAATTCTAGCTTCTCCTTTGGAGATTTCTAATACTTGACCATTATCCATAACAAAGCAATTATCTATAGGCACACCACATTCTATAGCTAATTCTACATGCTTTTTTAACATACGATATTCCCCATGAATAGGCATGAAATATTTTGGCTTTAAAAGTGAGAGCATCAATTTTTGTTCTTCTTGTGCTCCATGGCCAGATGTATGAATATCACTTATTTTATGATGAATTACATTTGCACCTACTCGATATAGCTGATTAATCGTTCTATTAACGCTTAATACATTCCCTGGAATTGGAGAGGAAGAGAGTACAACTGTATCCCCAGGAATAATTTGAATTTGTCGGTGATTATTATACGCAATTCTTGATAAAGCTGCCATTGGTTCCCCTTGACTTCCTGTACATATAATAGTTACTTGATGACTTGGAATATGATTGAGTTCATGTACACCAACAAATAGGTCCTCTGGAGCTTGGATGTATCCTAAGTTTCTGCCTATTTGAATTGTTTTTTCCATACTTCTTCCTACAACTACAACTTTACGATTATACAAAATAGAAGCCTCTACAACTTGTTGTAGTCTGTGAACATTTGACGCAAAAGTTGCAAATAAGATACGTCCTTGTGCCTCTGAAAAGATTTCATTAACGGATTGTCCGACCTTTTTTTCTGACATGGAAAAACCAGGAACTTCACTATTTGTACTGTCAGATAGTAAACACAATACACCTTCTTTTCCAATTTCAGCAATTTTGTGTAGGTTCGCCTCTGTACCAACGGGTGTAAAATCGAATTTGAAATCACCAGTATGTACAACATTTCCGTTTGGAGTGGTTACTACTATACCAAATGCGTCAGGAATACTATGTGTTGTTCGGTAAAAACGTACTTTTGTGTGTTGAAATTCAACTTCTGTTTCATCCAATATATTTTTTATTTCAACATGGCGGATATTATGTTCTTCAAATTTACTCTTAATTAATGCTGCAGCTAGTTTCCCAGCATATATCGGTACTTGTATGCGTTTAAATAGAAAGGGAACCCCGCCAATGTGATCTTCATGTCCGTGTGTGATGAATAATCCTTTTATTTTGTCTTTATTTCTTTCTAGATACGTATAATCAGGTATAACATAATCAATACCTAATAGTTCAGATTCAGGAAATTTAAATCCAGCATCTACAATGATGATTTCATCTTCATACTCAATGACATACATATTTTTCCCAATTTCTCCAAGGCCACCTAAAGCAAAAATCTTTGTTTTTCCACTTTGTAGTGTTTTCATGTGCCAACTCCTTATATATTAAAATATTTCAAGCTTCCTTTATGATAAAAATTCCTGATTTTGAATAAGAAATTTCAAAATCAGGAATCATACAAAAAATATATTATTTTACAATCAGCACAGGGCATTGAACTCTTTTAGCTACTTTATGGCTCACACTACCAAGTACCATTTCTTGCAGCGCATTCAGTCCACGACTACCAAGTACTACTAATTCAAAATGACCTTTATTCGCATGTTCTACAATGGTTGGACCTGGTTCACCATGTAATATTTTAACTTCATAAGAAATACGATTTGCTTTTAATTTTTCCTCAATTGGTAAAAGTCTCTTACGACGGGTTAACTCTAATTCTTCTTTTCCTTGTGCATGAATAACTTCATTCTTTGCTTTTGCATAATCAACTACAAATACAATTTCAACTGTACATTCATTAGTTAAGGATGCAATTTTTATTGCTTCCTGTGTAGCACGTAAGGAATGTTCAGAACCATCTACAGCTAATAGGATTTTTTTATACATATTTTCCACTCCTAATTATCAATTAATGTGAAGAAGCTTTTCTATTTGGGTTATTATATACGGCTAATTTTTCTACAAGTTTCTTACTAGAAGAATTTAAGTTTGTAATGGTAACAATATTTTGATTTTCTTGGTACTTAATAATAACTTTGTCAATAGCTCCAACTGCCGAATCATCCCAAACATGGGTGTTCGAGAAGTCAATGACAATGCTTCTGTTTTTAACATTGAAATCAAATGATTCTACGAATCCTTCTACAGAGGCAAAGAACAATTGACCATCCACATCAAATATCATATTTGAGCCATCTTGTCGTTTTGTAACTTTTATCTTTGAGATTTTAGCAACAAAGAATATAGCACTTAGTAACACACCAGCAATTACACCTTTTGATAAATCATGTGTTGCAACGACAATAATAACTGTTACTAACATAACTGCTGCATCACTTTTAGGTGCTTTCACTAGATAAGAGAAGGAAGACCAATCAAATGTACCAATTGATACCATAATCATAATTCCTACAAGAACAGGCATTGGAATTTGTACAACTAGATCTCCTAATACGATAATGAGAAACATTAAAAACAATCCTGCAATTAGTGTAGACAATCTACCACGTCCACCAGATTTTACGTTGATTACCGATTGCCCAATCATTGCACAACCTGCCATACCACCAAAGAAACCATTGATAACATTGGCGATGCCTTGGCCTCTTGATTCTCGATTCTTATTGCTATCGGTTCCTGTCATATCATCTACAATGGATGCTGTTAGTAAAGACTCTAATAATCCTACAATTGCTAACGCAATTGAATAGGGAAAAATAATGCTTAATGTTTCAAATGTGAATGGAACGTCTGGAATAAAGAACGATGGTAATGATTTTGTAATCGATCCTAAATCACCAACAGTTCGTAAGTCCAAATGCATATAAATCGCAACAGCTGTTAATAATACAATCGCTATTAATGGAGCTGGAATTGATTTAATAAATCGCGGTACAATATAGACAATTGCTAATGTAATTGCTACAAATACATATGTCAGATTGGAAATGCCAATAAAATGTGGTACTTGAGCCATAAAAATTAAAATTGCTAACGCATTAACAAAACCAATCATGACAGCACGTGGGATAAATTTCATTAATCGTGCTACTTTACATACACCAAAAATAATTTGTATAACACCTGTTAAAATTGTTGCTGCTAATAAATAATTTAGCCCATGCTCTTTTACTAAAGGAACCATAAGTAATGCCATTGCACCGGTTGCCGCTGAAATCATTCCAGGACGACCCCCTACAAATGCAATAATAACTGCAATACAAAAGGATGCATATAATCCCACCATTGGATCTACACCTGCAATAATGGAAAATGCGATTGCCTCTGGAATTAATGCTAGTGCAACTACAATCCCCGCAAGGATATCAGCCCTAACATTTGAAAACCATTCTGTTTTTAATTTTTCTACCACTGTTTTATACACCTCATATCATTTATTTTGTGGCTTTTAAGTCTCATAAAAGCCGCGTTCACGATTTAATAAAAACAGTCTAACACTTATCGTCCCAAAAAGGAACCTTTTTGATACTGATTTTATAACTCCAAGTTATGGTATGATAAAAGAAACGTCTAAATTGTTAGGAGAGCATGTATGTTAATCGGATATATGAGGCCATATCAAGATGACTTGAAATGTGAAGAACAACTCAAAAGCTTAGAGAAATGTAATTGTACGATGATTATCTCAGAGGAACATTCATCGGCAAAAAAAAGAGTACAACTTAAAGATATGATAGATAACCTAAAACAAGATGATAAAATTGTTGTTACAAAACTGTTCACATTAGCGGATTCAACACGTCATCTTGTTGAGTTATTAGAAGTCATTGACAATAAAGGTGCTTACATTTACTTTGTTCAAGAAAATATTGATACGAGTCATACAAATGGATATCATTTTGGAAATATTGTAAAACATCTTGTGGATTTTCAAAGTGATGTAATTAGTGAAAAAACGAAGAAAGGCTTGTATGAAGCGAAACAAAAGGGAGTGACAGCAGGGCGTCCTAGAAAACCCGATGAGAATGTAAAGCGTGCTATTATTATGTATCAAAGTGGTAAGTACAGTCTGGCTCAAATAAAAGATGAAACGGGAATTAGTAAAT
>NZ_JAKUFR010000110.1:0-12847 GCF_022663555.1 Bacillus cereus group sp. BfR-BA-01381 | reverse complement strand
ATGATGGCAGAGAGGTCACACCCGTTCCCATACCGAACACGGAAGTTAAGCTCTCTAGCGCCGATGGTAGTTGGGACCTTGTCCCTGTGAGAGTAGGACGTCGCCAAGCAAAAACCTAAGTCGTTTCGACTTAGGTTTTTTTGTGTTTATTTTTATATATCAAATGTCGTAATTCGTAAATTTAGTAATCTTAATGAGAGAAAAGAATGAAAATGAGGCTATTGAGGGTAATAGTAATGATTTTTTGCTTTTCAGGCTTTCTAAGTGCTCCAAAACAACCCTTATGATAGGAACTGTTATTTCTTTTACTACAAGTATATATTTTACATAATGAGAGTAAGAAAAGCGGGATGATATAAGAATGAAAATAAGTATTCAATCCTTACAGTAATGAATGCGATACAAAGGAATAGAAACGATATGCTTTATTCCGCATTAACGGGCAGTAAGACCCCCACCTCAAATTTCAGCGGAAGCAAAGAAGCTAGGTGGGGATCAACTGCCCGTAAAAGCCCGATTGGTGAGGGTTGATTAAAGTTTCACTTTATATAAAAGCATATGGAATTAATATACAAACCATTTTGTGTATGGTAGATCTCTAGAAATATATATTCTAATTGCTTATCCTTCTTGCATATAGTTACAATTATTCTTTTGAATATAACTAAAACACGAACGTTATTGATGAGTAATAAAAAAACATTCGATTATTTGTTGACATTGTTTATGAAATATTGTTAATATAGCCATAGAAAGAATAATATATAAGACCTCATATAATCGCGGGGATATGGCCTGCAAGTCTCTACCTAACGACCGTTATTCGTTAGACTATGAGGGAAAGTCACTCGGTATTTTTCTATTCACAAGGGATACGTATGCCTGAGTAGAGCGCTTTCTCTCATAGTAAAAGAGAAACTGTTCTATTTCAGGCTTTTTTTATTTGAATCGGGGGGATTCTAATATGAAATCACTAGTTGGAGTCATAATGGGAAGCACGTCAGACTGGGAAACAATGAAATATGCTTGTGACATTTTAGATGAATTAAATATACCGTATGAGAAAAAAGTTGTATCCGCTCATCGGACTCCGGATTATATGTTTGAATATGCAGAGACGGCTCGTGAACGTGGATTGAAAGTTATTATTGCTGGAGCTGGTGGAGCAGCACATTTACCAGGAATGGTTGCAGCGAAGACGAATCTTCCTGTAATCGGAGTTCCAGTTCAATCAAAAGCGTTAAACGGCTTAGATTCATTATTATCCATCGTCCAAATGCCAGGAGGGGTTCCAGTTGCAACTGTTGCAATTGGTAAGGCTGGTTCAACAAATGCTGGTTTACTTGCTGCACAAATACTTGGATCATTCCATGATGACATATATGATGCATTAGAATTGAGAAGAGAAGCAATTGAAAAAGATGTGCGCGAAGGTAGTGAGCTAGTATGACGAGAATCATTTTACCTGGAAAAACAATCGGTATTATTGGAGGCGGCCAGCTAGGAAGAATGATGGCATTGGCGGCTAAGGAGATGGGATATAAAATTGCTGTTTTAGATCCTACAAAAAACTCACCATGTGCACAAGTTGCTGATATTGAAATTGTTGCATCATATGACGATTTAAAAGCGATTCAGCATTTAGCAGAGATCAGTGATGTTGTCACATATGAATTTGAGAATATTGATTATAGATGTTTACAATGGCTTGAAAAGCATGCTTACTTACCGCAAGGCAGTCAGTTGTTAAGTAAAACGCAAAATCGTTTTACAGAAAAGAATGCGATTGAGAAAGCAGGATTACCAGTAGCAACGTATAGATTAGTCCAAAATCAAGGTCAGTTTACTGAAGCAATCGCTGAGTTATCATATCCTTCCGTCTTAAAAACGACGACAGGTGGATATGATGGGAAAGGGCAAGTTGTTTTAAGAAGCGAAGCTGACGTTGTTACAGCGCGAGAGCTTGCGAATGCAGCAGAGTGTATTTTAGAGAAATGGGTGCCTTTTGAAAAAGAAGTATCAGTTATTGTCATTCGTAGTGTAAGTGGTGAAACGAAAGTATTTCCGGTAGCGGAAAATATTCATGTAAATAACATTTTGCATGAATCCATCGTTCCAGCTCGCATTACAGAAGAACTTTCTCAAAAAGCTATTGCTTATGCAAAAGTGCTTGCGGATGAACTAGAACTTGTGGGAACACTAGCGGTAGAGATGTTTGCTACAGCTGATGGTGAGATTTACATTAATGAATTAGCACCAAGACCTCACAATTCAGGACACTATACACAGGATGCATGTGAAACGAGTCAATTCGGCCAACATATTCGAGCAATCTGTAATTTACCTCTTGGAGAAACAAATTTGTTAAAACCAGTTGTCATGGTAAACATTTTAGGCGAACATATAGAAGGGGTCCTAAGACAAGTGAATAGATTAACCGGGTGCTATTTACACTTGTATGGAAAAGAAGAAGCAAAAGCGCAGCGAAAAATGGGGCATGTTAATATTTTAAATGATAATATTGAAGTCGCTCTAGAAAAAGCGAAGAGTTTGCATATTTGGGACCATCAAGAACAACTGTTGGAGGGAAAAAGATGATTAGTCGTTATACACGCCCAGAAATGGGTGCAATTTGGACGGAAGAGAACAAATTTAAAGCGTGGTTAGAAGTTGAGATTTTAGCTTGTGAAGCATGGGCTGAGCTTGGCGATATTCCGAAAGAAGATGTTAAAAAAATTCGTGAGCATGCATCATTTGATATTGATCGTATTTATGAAATTGAAAAAGAGACACGTCATGACGTAGTTGCATTCACTCGTGCTGTATCAGAAACACCAGCATTAGGCGAGGAACGTAAATGGGTTCATTACGGTTTAACATCTACAGACGTAGTAGATACAGCGTTATCTTACATCTTAAAACAAGCGAATGAAATCATATTAAAAGACTTAGAAAACTTTGTAAGTATTTTAGCTAACAAAGCGAAAGAGCATAAATACACGATCATGATGGGAAGAACACATGGTGTTCATGCAGAACCAACAACATTCGGTTTAAAACTTGGTCTTTGGTATGAAGAAATGAAACGTAACGTAGAGCGTTTCAAACAAGCTGCTAATACAGTTCGTGTTGGTAAATTATCTGGTGCGGTTGGTACATATGCAAATATTGATCCATTCGTAGAAAAGTATGTTTGTGAAAACTTAGGATTAGAAGCAGCACCAATTTCAACACAAACATTGCAACGTGATCGTCATGCTCATTACATGTCAACACTTGCATTAATCGCAACGTCTATCGAAAAGATGGCAGTTGAGATTCGTGGTTTACAAAAGAGTGAAACACGTGAAGTTGAAGAAGCTTTCGCAAAAGGTCAAAAAGGTTCTTCTGCAATGCCGCATAAGCGTAATCCAATTGGATCTGAAAATATGACTGGTTTAGCTCGTGTTATCCGCGGTTATATGATGACAGCTTATGAGAATGTTCCATTATGGCATGAGCGTGACATTTCTCACTCTTCAGCAGAACGCGTAATTTTACCAGATGCTACAATCGCGTTAAATTACATGCTAAACCGCTTTGGTAATATTGTTAAAAACTTAACTGTATACCCAGAGAATATGAAACGTAATATGACAAGAACATACGGCTTAATTTATTCTCAGCGCGTAATGCTTACATTAATCGATAAAGGTATGGTACGTGAGGAAGCTTACGATATCGTACAACCTAAAGCGATGGAAGCTTGGGAAACACAAGTACAATTTAAAGAGCTTGTAGAAGCTGATGAGCGTATTACGAGCAAGTTAACACAAGAAGAAATTAATGAATGCTTCAACTATGAGCATCATATGCAACACGTTGATACAATCTTTGAACGCCTTGGATTAAACGAAGCGTAAAATTTCATATGGCACAGAATAGAGTCATTCTGTGCCATTCTTTATAAAAACATTATTCACATTTTTCAAACTACAGGGGGCTTGCGAAATGCAAAAGCTAGAATTGCTGTATGAAGGTAAGGCAAAAAGAATTTATCGTACAGAATCAGCAGATATGGTTTGGGTAGAGTACAAAGATAGTGCGACTGCTTTCAATGGGGAGAAAAAAGAGACGATTACAGGAAAAGGTCGTTTGAACAATGAGATTACAACTTTATTGTTCAGAAAGTTACAAGAAGTAGGAATTAAAACACACTTTGTTGAGAAGCTATCTGAAACAGAACAACTTGTTAAAAAAGTGAGTATTATTCCTTTAGAAGTTGTCACAAGAAATGTAATTGCAGGAAGTCTTTCAAAACGATTAGGAATGGAAGAGGGAACTGTACTTGCAGAACCAATCGTAGAATTTTACTTCAAAGATGATGATTTAGGAGATCCGCTTGTAACGGAAGATCATATTCGTGTATTAAACGTTGCATCGCCAGAGCAAGTAAGCGTATTACGAGATATGGCTCTACAAATCAATCAAGTGTTGATTGATCATTTCGCAAGCTGTCGTGTAAGATTAGTAGATTTCAAATTAGAGTTTGGTGTAACGGATGAAGGAGAAATTATTTTAGCAGATGAAATTTCACCAGATACTTGCCGTTTATGGGATGAAACGAGCAATGAGAAGTTTGATAAAGATGTATTCCGTCGTGATCTTGGAAATTTAACAGATGCTTATGAAGAGATTTTAAAACGTTTAGGGGGAATTTCACATGTATAAAGTTAAGGTATATGTAACATTAAGAGAAAGCGTATTAGATCCACAAGGAACAGCAGTAAAAGGAGCACTTCATAGCCTTTCATTCAAAGAAGTACAGGATGTTCGAATTGGAAAGTACATGGAACTAACAATTGATAAATCGGTAACTGACTTAGATAGCAAGGTAAAGGAAATGTGTGAAAAACTATTAGCAAACGTTGTAATGGAAGACTTCCGTTATGAAGTTGAGGAGGTTGTCGCACAGTGAAATTTGCCGTAATAGTATTTCCAGGTTCGAACTGTGATGTCGATATGTTCCATGCAATTAAAGATGAGCTTGGCGAAGAAGTAGATTACGTTTGGCACGATACAGAGAATTTAGATGAATATGATGCAATTCTACTACCAGGTGGTTTCTCTTACGGTGACTACTTACGCTGCGGTGCTATTTCTCGCTTTGCGAATGCAATGAAAGCAGTACAGAAAGCTGCTGAGCAAGGAAAGCCAATTTTAGGTGTATGTAATGGATTCCAGATTCTTGTTGAATCAGGATTATTACCAGGAGCATTAATGAGAAATGAAAACTTAAAATTTATGTGTCGAACAGTTCAGTTACGTGTTGAAAATAATGAAACAATGTTTACATCACAATATGAAAAAGATGAAGTAATCAATATTCCAATTGCACATGGTGAGGGGAATTACTATTGTGATGAAGAGACTCTTAAACAATTAGAAGAGAATAATCAAATCGCATTCCGTTACGTAGAAAACCCGAACGGAAGCGTTTCAGATATTGCGGGTATTGTAAACGAAAAAGGAAATGTACTTGGTATGATGCCACACCCAGAGCGTGCTGTAGATGAATTACTTGGCGGTGCTGAAGGATTAAAAGTCTTTCAATCTATCTTAAAACAGTGGAGGGAAACATATGTCGTTAATGCTTGAACCAAATCCAACACAAATTAAAGAAGAGCGCATATATGCGGAAATGGGGCTAACAGACGAAGAGTTCGCCATGGTTGAAAAGATTTTAGGCCGTCTGCCAAATTATACAGAAACAGGATTATTCTCTGTTATGTGGTCTGAACATTGTAGTTATAAAAATTCAAAACCAGTACTTCGAAAATTCCCAACAACAGGTGAGCGCGTCTTGCAGGGGCCTGGGGAAGGTGCTGGAATTGTAGACATCGGTGATAATCAAGCGGTTGTATTTAAAATGGAAAGTCATAACCACCCTTCTGCTATTGAACCATATCAAGGAGCGGCAACAGGTGTTGGTGGTATTATTCGTGACGTATTCTCTATGGGAGCACGTCCAGTAGCTCTATTAAACTCACTTCGATTTGGAGAATTACAATCACCACGTGTGAAATACTTATTCGAAGAAGTAGTAGCAGGAATTGCAGGATACGGTAACTGTATCGGTATTCCGACTGTTGGCGGCGAAGTACAGTTTGATCCATGTTATGAAGGAAATCCACTTGTAAATGCAATGTGCGTAGGCTTAATTAACCACGAAGACATTAAAAAAGGGCAAGCGCACGGTGCTGGAAATACAGTAATGTACGTAGGAGCATCAACTGGTCGTGATGGTATCCACGGTGCTACATTTGCATCTGAAGAGTTATCTGAAAGCTCAGAAGCGAAGCGTCCAGCAGTTCAAGTAGGAGATCCATTTATGGAGAAACTTCTTATTGAAGCTTGTTTAGAACTTATTCAATCGAATGCACTTGTTGGAATTCAAGATATGGGTGCAGCTGGTTTAACATCATCTTCTGCAGAAATGGCAAGTAAAGCAGGAATGGGTATTGAAATGTACTTAGATGATGTACCACAACGAGAAACAGGAATGACACCATATGAAATGATGCTCTCTGAATCACAAGAGCGTATGTTAATTGTTGTGAAAAAAGGTAGAGAGCAAGAAATAGTAGACTTATTTGAGAAGTATGGTCTTGCAGCCGTTACGATGGGGAAAGTAACGGAAGACAAAATGCTTCGTTTATTCCATAAAGGTGAAATGGTAGCTGAAGTACCAGCGGATGCTCTTGCAGAAGAAGCGCCAATTTATCATAAACCATCACAAGAAGCAGCATACTTTGCTGAATTCCAACAGATGAAAATGGAAACACCAAAAGTAGAAAATTATAAAGAAACGTTATTCGCTCTATTACAACAACCGACGATTGCAAGTAAAGAGTGGGTTTATGATCAATATGATTATCAAGTTCGCACAAGCACAGTTGTTACACCGGGTTCAGATGCAGCAGTTGTACGTGTACGCGGTACAGAAAAAGGATTAGCAATGACGACAGATTGTAACTCTCGCTACATTTATTTAGATCCAGAAGTGGGCGGTAAAATTGCAGTAGCAGAGGCAGCACGTAATATCGTATGTTCTGGAGGAGAGCCACTTGCAATTACAGATTGCTTAAACTTCGGTAATCCAGAGAAACCAGAAATCTTCTGGCAAATTGAGAAATCAGTAGATGGTATGAGTGAAGCTTGTCGCACATTACAAACACCAGTTATCGGCGGAAACGTATCAATGTATAACGAACGTAGTGGTGAAGCGGTATATCCAACACCGACAGTTGGGATGGTCGGACTAGTACATGACTTAAAACATGTAACAACACAAGAGTTTAAGCAAGCTGGCGATTTAGTTTATGTTATCGGAGAGACGAAAGCTGAGTTTGGTGGAAGTGAATTACAGAAAATGCTTCACGGCAAAATTTTCGGCCAATCACCAAGTATCGATCTAGACGTAGAATTAAAACGTCAAAAACAAGTATTAGCAGCAATTCAAGCTGGCCTTGTTCAATCTGCACATGACGTTGCTGAAGGTGGTTTAGCAGTTGCAATTTCAGAAAGTGCAATTGGTGCTAACGGCTTAGGTGCTACTGTGAAATTAGACGGGGAAGCAACAGCGGCATTATTTGCGGAATCACAATCTCGCTTCGTGATAACTGTAAAACGTGAAAATAAAGAAGTGTTCGAGAAAGCGGTAGAAGCAATTCAAGTTGGAGAAGTAACAAATACAAATGAAGTGACAATTCATAATGAAGAAAATGAAGTGTTGCTTACAGCAAATGTAGATGAAATGAGAAAGGCTTGGAAAGGGGCAATCCCATGCTTGCTGAAATAAAGGGGTTAAACGAAGAATGTGGCGTTTTCGGAATTTGGGGGCATGAAAATGCGGCACAAGTTTCATACTACGGATTGCACAGTTTACAGCACCGTGGGCAAGAAGGCGCAGGCATTGTCGTAAATAATGGAGAAAAAATCGTCGGTCACAAGGGGTTAGGTTTAATATCGGAAGTGTTTTCAAGAGGAGAGCTAGAAGGATTGAACGGGAAATCAGCAATCGGACACGTACGATACGCGACGGCTGGTGGAAGTGAAGTGGCTAACGTTCAACCACTACTGTTCCGTTTTTCCGATCATAGTATGGCATTAGCTCATAACGGGAATTTAATTAATGCAAAAATGCTTCGCCGTGAATTAGAGGCAGAGGGAAGTATTTTTCAAACAAGTTCAGATACAGAAGTACTTTTACATCTTATTAAACGTAGTACGAAAGATTCGTTAATTGAAAGTGTAAAAGAAGCTCTAAATAAGGTGAAAGGTGCGTTTGCATATCTTTTACTAACTGGAAATGAAATGATTGTTGCGCTAGATCCAAATGGATTCCGTCCCCTTTCAATTGGAAAGATGGGAAATGCTTACGTTGTAGCATCTGAAACATGTGCTTTTGATGTAGTAGGTGCAACATACATTCGTGATGTAGAACCGGGTGAATTACTTATCATTAATGATGAAGGAATTCACGTAGATCGTTTCACAAATGATGTAGAACATGCAATTTGCAGTATGGAATACATTTACTTCGCACGCCCAGATTCAAATATCGCTGGTGTTAATGTCCATGCAGCACGTAAAAACATGGGGAAACGTTTGGCGGCAGAAGCTCCTATTGAAGCTGATGTTGTTACTGGTGTACCAGACTCTAGCATTTCAGCAGCAATTGGTTATGCGGAGGCGACAGGCATTCCATATGAGTTGGGATTAATTAAAAATCGTTACGTTGGACGTACGTTTATTCAACCTTCTCAGGAACTGCGAGAGCAAGGGGTTAAGATGAAGCTTTCAGCAGTAAGAGGTGTAGTTGAAGGAAAACGAGTTGTTATGATTGATGATTCTATCGTACGAGGAACAACGAGTAAACGAATTGTTCGTATGCTTCGCGAGGCTGGAGCGACAGAAGTTCACGTAAGAATAGCTTCACCACCTTTGAAATATCCATGTTTCTATGGCATTGATATTCAAACGAGAAAAGAATTAATTGCAGCAAATCATACGGTAGAAGAAATTCGTGAAATGATCGGTGCAGACTCATTAACATTTTTAAGTGAAGATGGATTAGTAGATGCAATTGGACGTCCATATGAGGGGAAATACGGTGGCCTATGTATGGCGTACTTCAATGGAGATTATCCAACAGCTCTTTATGATTATGAGCAAGAGCTGTTAGAAAGTATAAAATAAGAAGAAAAAAGCTTCTACTTCTTTTTGATGTAGAAGCTAGCTTCTTTCTTAAAACGGCCCGCACAGGATAGGGAGAAATTAAAAGACGAGGTGTAGATAACGATGGCGAATGCATATAAGCAAGCAGGAGTAGATATTGAAGCTGGATATGAAGCGGTATCTCGCATGAAAAAACACGTACAAACAACAATGAGAAAAGAAGTACTAGGCAGTTTAGGCGGTTTTGGAGGTATGTTTGACCTATCAAAATTTGCATTAGAAGAACCTGTATTAGTATCTGGAACAGATGGCGTGGGAACGAAATTGATGCTCGCTTTTATGGCAGATAAACATGACACAATTGGTATTGATGCGGTTGCAATGTGTGTAAATGATATTGTTGTCCAAGGAGCAGAGCCGCTTTTCTTTCTTGATTATATTGCTTGTGGTAAAGCTGAACCTAGTAAAATTGAAAACATCGTCAAAGGTATATCAGAGGGCTGTCGCCAAGCAGGCTGTACTTTAATTGGTGGAGAAACAGCTGAAATGCCAGGAATGTATTCTACAGAAGAATACGATTTAGCTGGTTTTACAGTTGGGATCGTTGATAAAAAGAAAATTGTAACAGGTGAAAAAATTGAAGCTGGTCACGTATTAATTGGCTTAGCATCTAGCGGTATTCATAGTAACGGTTATTCTTTAGTACGAAAAGTATTACTAGAAGATGGAGAACTATCTTTAGCTCGCATTTACGGACGCTTAGAGCTACCTCTTGGTGAAGAATTATTAAAACCAACGAAAATTTATGTCAAACCTATTTTAGAACTATTGAAGAAATATGAAGTATACGGTATGGCACATATTACAGGTGGCGGATTCATTGAAAATATTCCACGTATGTTACCAGAAGGAATCGGTGCAGAAATTGAATTAGGATCTTGGGAAATTCAGCCGATCTTTAGTTTACTTCAAGAAGTTGGCAAGTTGGAAGAGAAAGAAATGTTCAATATTTTTAACATGGGTATTGGTATGGTAGTAGCGGTGAAGGAAGAAGATGCAAAAGGTGTTGTTCGTCTTCTTGAAGAGCAAGGAGAAACTGCTCGTATTATTGGACGCACTGTACAAGGAGCTGGCGTTACTTTTAATGGAGGCACAGCGCTATGAGTAGATTAGCAGTTTTTGCTTCTGGAAGCGGATCTAACTTTCAATCTCTCGTTAATGCAGTAGAAGAAAAAAGATTGGATGCAGAAATTAGTTTATTAGTATGTGATAAACCAGAAGCACGCGCTGTTGGGCGAGCACATTATCATCATATCCCGTGTTTCGCTTTTTCAGCGAAAGCATATGAGTCAAAAGAAGCGTTTGAAAAAGAGATATTAAAGAAGCTAGAAGAGTATGAAATTGATTATGTTATTTTAGCTGGATATATGCGTTTAATTGGACCAACTTTACTAGAAGCTTACGGCGGAAGGATTATTAATATTCATCCATCACTATTACCGAGTTTTCCAGGGAAAGATGCTGTTGGTCAAGCGTTAGAAGCAGGTGTGAAAGTAACTGGAGTAACGATTCATTATGTAGACGCAGGTATGGATACAGGGCCAATTATTGCACAAGAAGCAGTAGTTGTTTCTGAAGGGGATACGAGAGAAAGCTTACAAACGAAAATTCAACAAGTTGAACATAAGTTATACGTAAATACAGTGAATCAAATTGTTCAATCTACGAAAGAACCAACTGTTAACTAACATACAACCAGGGGTGAAGAGTAAATGAAAAAGCGTGCATTAGTAAGTGTTTCAGATAAAACAGGAGTAGTAGAATTTGTTAAAGGTTTACTAGAACAAGGGATCGAAGTTATATCAACAGGCGGTACAAAAAAATTACTAGAAGAAAACGGCTTACAAGTAATCGGTATTTCTGAAGTAACTGGTTTCCCAGAAATTATGGATGGTCGTGTGAAAACATTACATCCAAATATTCATGGTGGTCTATTAGCAGTTCGCGATAATGAAACGCATGTAGCACAAATGAATGAGTTAGGTATAGAGCCAATTGATTTTGTTGTCGTTAACTTATACCCATTCAAAGAAACAATCGCTAAGCCTGATGTAACATTTGCTGATGCAATTGAAAATATTGATATTGGTGGCCCAACAATGATTCGCTCTGCTGCGAAAAATCACAAATTTGTATCGGTAATTGTAGATCCAGTAGATTACGATGTTGTATTAGCAGAACTGAAAGAGAACGGTGAAGTAAAAGAAGAAACGAAACGTAAATTAGCAGCGAAAGTATTCCGTCATACAGCAGCATATGATGCGTTAATCTCTAACTACTTAACAGAGCAAATGGGTGAAGAAAGCCCAGAAACATTAACTGTGACATTTGAGAAAAAGCAAGACTTACGTTATGGCGAGAATCCACATCAAAAGGCAACTTTCTATAAAGCGCCATTCGCAGCAACTTCTTCTGTTGCATACGCAGAACAATTACACGGTAAAGAATTATCATATAACAATATTAATGATGCAGACGCAGCACTTAGCATCGTAAAAGAATTTACAGAACCAGCAGTAGTAGCAGTAAAACATATGAATCCATGTGGTGTTGGAGTAGGAACTGATATTCATGAAGCATACACACGTGCTTATGAAGCGGATCCAGTATCAATCTTTGGAGGGATTATTGCAGCAAATCGTGAGATCGACAAATCTACAGCTGAAAAGTTACATGAAATTTTCTTAGAAATTATTATTGCACCTTCTTTCTCAAAAGAAGCTTTAGAAGTGTTGCAAAGTAAGAAAAACTTACGTTTACTAACTGTAAATATTGAAAAATCGACAAGTGCGAGCAAAAAACTAACTTCTGTACAAGGCGGACTTCTTGTTCAAGAGGAAGATACGTTATCATTAGATGAAAGTACAATTTCAATTCCAACAAAACGTGAACCTTCAGAGCAAGAATGGAAAGATTTAAAACTAGCTTGGAAAGTTGTAAAACATGTGAAGTCAAATGCAATTGTTTTAGCGAAAGATGATATGACAATTGGTGTCGGTGCGGGACAGATGAACCGTGTAGGTTCTGCAAAAATCGCAATTACACAAGCTGGTGAAAAAGCACAAGGTAGCGCGCTTGCATCTGATGCTTTCTTCCCAATGCCAGATACATTAGAAGAAGCAGCAAAAGCAGGAATTACAGCAATCATTCAACCAGGCGGATCAATCCGTGATGAAGATTCTATTAAAGTGGCGGATACGTATGGGATTGCGATGGTGTTCACTGGCGTACGTCATTTCAAACACTAATAGAGGGTGTTTAAAAAGTCCGGTTAAGATAACCTTCGCTTGTCGTCGTTGCGTTGCCAGTGCGGTACTCATGTAGGAAAACTACACTCCGTGTCCTCCTGGCAAATGCGCCTCGACCTGCTCGGTTCTCTTAATCCTCCTTTTTAAACTTTGATTGATATGGATGTTTAAAAGTCCGGTCAAGATAATCTTTGCATGTCATCGTTGCATTGCCAGTGCGGTACTCATGTAGGAAAACTACACTCCGTGTCCTCCTGGCAAACGCGCCTCGACCTGCTCGGTTCTCTTGATCCGCCTTTTTAAACTTACAGTGATATGAA
>NZ_JAKUFR010000109.1:0-13128 GCF_022663555.1 Bacillus cereus group sp. BfR-BA-01381 | reverse complement strand
CCTGGACCAATTACAGAACCGACACAACAACAAATTCAGCAAGTTGTCGGCACACAATTTTTGCCTTTAAAGAAACCTGTACTAGATTTCGTAAAACCTTGGGTAGATTACGGTTTAAATGAAGCAAAACATACATCTCACGAACACGCATTAACAGAAGTTGCTGCGATTATGTTTTTAGTTGGGAAAGGATTTAATCCGACAATTGCGCATTATATTGTAGAATCTTGGGAGAAGAATGAGCAGTTTTAGGGTTGTTCATTTGATAAATAATCAACCACAAAAGTAACAAAAAATTGAAGGCTACAAACTAAAATAACAAGCTTAGTTTGTAGCCTTTTAATATTTTTGCAAAATATATAAATTTCCGAGAAAAGGATTTTAGATAACCTATTTTTTACGATTTCTTTTCTTGCTCAGTTTTTTCATTTTACGTTTATTTTTCTCTTTTTTTAATTTAACATGAAGTTTTTTCTCTTTTTTATAAATTCCTAGCCTTGAAAAATACATTTCATCAATAATATCTGCATGCTCTGGTGAAACAAATACTATATCTTGTTCACGAAAAATCTTATAATCTGGTTTTGATAAAAAATAGCCGAAAATGTCTAACTCATCAATAGCTATAATTTTTTTATGATATAACTGCCTGAAGCTCAAATAGTTCACAAAACTTTTTTCACCGAGGCTCTTAAACTTTATATAATCAACAATTAATTCTAAATCATATAAATTAACTGCAAAAGGATAAAGTTCACTTTCTTTCTTTTCTAATAAGTAAGATAGATTTGAAGCTATAATACCAAAATTTTCGGCTGTGACACAGATAATATGGATTTTTTTTATATCCTTAGAACTTAAAGTAACTACTTCTTCTCCCTCTTTATTATACAAAGTAGTTATCTCATTTTGATTTAATAAATCTTTTAATTTCGCCCCTTGATTATATGCCTTTTGAATACCACCGTCACTTTTAAAATCTCTTTTTATTCTTTGGTAAGCCCTAGTAGGGTCTCTGAATGGTTCTTTGTATTTCGAAGCTTTAACTTCTACTAAAAATACAGTGCCATCTTGTGTTCTTACCAGCAGATCATGTTCATTTTGTGAATCTGGAGTTTCAAAAACACTAGAATAATATTGTGCTGTTGTTCCATATAGTTTTTCAAATAACTCTCTTGTCTTCTCTTCAGCCTTGTTATCTCGATTTTTATAAAATGAATCTCTAGAATCACTATTTTCGATAGCTGTAAACACCTTTGTATTAATAGCATGTAGTAATTGTTTAAATATTGGTAAATAGTATTCATCATCGATTTTCACAATTGGATTAATTTCAAAAGGTCCCACAGCTGTATAATAATAAAAATCTTTTGGTGATCGTTCTAGTAAAAATAGAGATAAAAATCTTTCAACTACTTCTTTTGGGAATTTCCCTTCTAAACTTTTCAAATTAAGTTTAAACCAAGAATCATTTTGGACTCTCTTAATTTCTTGACGATTCAAATCATTCAAGTCTATTTTATCCTTAAAAGCTTCTTTAGTAAGTTCCATGGCAGAATCAAAATCAAGAGCTTGATTTTCCTCCAGTAATTTCAGGAAATATTGTCTGGATTCTTCAACTTTCTCCATGGTTTCAGTTAATTTTTCTAATGCATTCTTACTAGGGATACTACCTTGAAGCCCTTTATCTAGGTCTGATTTGATTTCATTGTATAAACTAATCATCGTTTCTATATCTATTCCAAGTGCCTCTTGAACAACTGTATTATACGGTAAAGCCCAACGTTGAGTTCTCTCAATTATTTGCTCTTCATAAACTAAGGAATGGATATTAAAATAATTCATAAAGACCGGCATAGTTAATTCTCTATGCTTTCTCCACTCATCTGTAATTTTTTCACCTTCTTCTGGAAAGAAAATTAAAGCATAAAGGTTCGTAATCTCATTTAATAGCTTTTTTATTTCTTCATATAATTCTTCAAAAGTTTCTTCTTGCTCTTCAGAAGGTTCATACTCGTTACTTAATAACAAACTACATAAATATAAATACTGTTTAAAAGGAGAAATTAAATCCGTTATTTCAAATACGGATTTACCTGGTCGATTCATTGTAAATTCTACACTTACCATACCAATAACGTTTAAGGTATCTACTTTTTTAACTAATCTAATTAAATCATCAATTTTCTCAGTCAACTGATTATTAATATCCATCTCTTCATTCCCCTTTTATATGTGCGCATCCATTCCAAGGCAAACTCTAAATCTGAAATTATTTCAGAATATATATTAAATTCTTCTTCCTCGGCTGTTTCTTTAACTAGTTTGATGGCATTGAAAGATTCCTTATACTCTTTATTTAATTCTTTTATTCCCTCACTCCATTTCTTTGCAAAATAAAAAAGAATCAGTGTCTTCAAATTTTCATTCTCTAACTACTTATTCTTGTTCTCTATCCTCTTTGATGGATCCTAAAATCGCTAAAAACAAATTTGCCTTATCTATAATACGATGATTTCTTATTGCTAAAATCAGTATCAGTGGAAATACAATGCTTGGAATTAGAATTATATTCAGATTACTGCTTCCTACAATATCTATAATTGTTTTAACATAACTTATATTTTCTCCACCAACTTTACTGGAAAGTTGCGCCAATTGTGCCGTGTTAGCTATTAATACCGAAACTACAATTCCGACAAAAGTAGCAAGTATTGTATAAATTTGAAAAATAAATTTTGCAGTATCAATATAAGAAACTAACATGTAATAATAAAGGTTTAGCTGCTTATCATCATAGAGCTCCGAGTCTATATACTCTTTAAACTTTTCCATTTCCCAAAGGTTGTTACCCTTTTTAAAGTTTGTATACTCCTCATTTAGATAACTATATATGCTACGACTTTTTTCTATCCCACGCACCCTTGCTTCCACTTGTATATTTGTATTACTACCATTTTGTATTTGTTTATTTGAACTAACCTCAGACAAAAAAATCCCTCCTATTTAATCCTAATATTTCTATATGATTTAATATTAATATAAAAATGTCAGTTAAAACAACTCACTTTCTTCAAATTTAATCGTTCTTGTTTGTTCTTTACTGTCTCACTAACTGTAAAATCATGTTCAACAGCTTCACTTTCCTTTAGTTACATCTAATACTAATACAATTAGTTTTTCCGATTCAATTTTCTGCTTAACCTTTATTTCATCTACATCTATTTTCATTTCTTTTATTCTATTTAAGCCTAATTTCTTCATTTATATAACTTATATCGCCTTTAATCCCTTATTTCGAAAACTCACACTTAAATGTTATATTGCTAATATGGTAAAATTACATTTACTAGAAAGAATTAATTGTATGCATATCATTAACATTTTATCTATATTTGAATAAGGTAGCAGGAAATCTAAGAAGTGCAGGCTGTTAAAAGAACTTGAGAAAACCTTTTTGCTATCTCCCTAAAACAATTAATTCCATCTTCTCTCCTTAGTATCTTAAGCAATCCAGACATTAAAAATTATATACCTTGCTATTACAAAGATTGCCTTTTTCAGATTTATGTAAAACTTACTAGCTTTAATTTTCGAACCAATCAAATTACGAGTAGTTTTACCAAAAACACAGATTAAAACTACCAAGAATGAGTACATTCATATTGATGCCTAGATTTAGTTATCTTTTTAATGAATGTTACATTTGTTGTTGAGGGTCAAAGCCAAAACCAACATATAAAAAGTAGACACTTAGGTTGCCACTATAGTTAATACTCGAACAAATAGTTATATGAAATCTAAGAGATAGTCATATTAACACTCATTAACTTCTTTTAACTAAAATTGTATATTTAAGTATCTCAACTTCATATTTCACTAACATTGTTATAAAAGCAACTTTGCAAGAAATGGAGAAAACTATGCAAATACTATATTTATGGATAAATCAAAAAAATGGTTTAAAAAACATCTCTTTAAACTTTGGTGGAGATATTCTATGTAATATTTCAAACAATACTTTAACTATAGAAAACAATCCATTCTATATAAAAGATTTCTTTTGCACTCAAGATTTTTTAAATAAATCCCCCAAGATAAATTCTGTTACAGGGATTGTTGGGGAGAATGGTACTGGTAAATCAACTATATTAAACTCCCTAATGAAAATAATAGAAAACGACCAAAATAAAACCTTTGAATATTTTATTGTTTACAAAGAAAAAGCAACATATTTTTTTGATTATTCCTTTAAGAAAAAAATAAAATATAATTATAAGGATATCACTAGGCATGTTCCTATCATATTAAAGGTCAGCAATATTGATAGAAGGATTTTTTTCAAACCCTTAAATTCCACTGCCTTCAAAACGATATTTTTTTCTAATGTGTATGATATACAGGCAACTTATAGCCAACATAATAGTTCAAACCGTATCATCAATCTATCAACCAATAATTTATCAAAAAACAAATCCTTTGTCTCAAATCAACTTTATGACCAAATAATGTTTACTAAAAAATATGAACATGACCTTAAAATCAATGAAAAAATAAATGTCCCAAAAGAGATTCAAATCGAGAATATTTATCCATACAATCTTCCTTCAAACCCTAAAACAATGCAACATACGAAAAACATTGAGGATTTGTTTGATAAGATAATTTATCCTCGACTCTCTGAAACCGATGAAATTAAAGCTAATTCATTTCTATACGAAACATGTTATTCTATTTATTTAGCTTTTTATACAGAAGTTTTTATAGAACTTGTTACTAATCTTTCGTTTGGAGTAACTTCATTTAATTATCTTCATGCATTTCAACAATCTGCAAAATCTGTGCAAGTTTCGAATAGCTTTAGTCATCATTATGAAAGCCTTAAAAAAGAAATAGAAAAATTAATTACTAATGATAAAAAAAGCTTTATAGAACAAGAAGATCCTGATGAACTATTTAATTCTTTTAAGGAAAGTATGGATAATAGTATTAACTATTTTTTTGATTTTATGGAAAGTTTATTTAGGGATGTACAAGAACTCATTTCTCTCTTACATTCCATAAATATAATCAAAAAAAATGGTCGCTACCTCGTCAAAAGCAGTGATCAAAACCTATCTAAAATTATCTCTGTTAATGAAGAATCCTATTTTAAACCTTTCTTTAATATGACTTGGACTGAATTAAGTAGTGGTGAATACGCCTTCTTAAATTTATTTAGTAGATTTTACTCTATAAAAAATAAAGATATTGAAAACTTGATAATTTTGATAGATGAAGGTGATTTATATTTTCATCCCCAATGGCAAAAAGAATGGCTGTATACCTTTATGGATATAATTTCATACATGTACAAAAAGACAAAAATTCAAATTATACTAACTACCCATTCACCTTTTATCTTATCCGATTTACCAAATAATAATGTAATCTTTCTAAAAAGAGACAAAGAGAACCATACATACACTGTAAAAAACTTGGATAATAATCAACTTACTTTTGCTGCAAATATTCATGGGCTATTTACTAATTCATTTTTTATTACAGATGGATTAGTTGGTAAATTTGCTCAAAAAAAAATAAATAACTTAATAGATGAATTAATGAACTCCTCCCCAGAAAAAATTAAAAGTAATAGTTCTCGCATAAAAAAAGAAATAGATATTATTGGGGAACCAATTGTTAAAAGGAAACTAATTGAAATGTTCGAGGATAAAATAAAATTAGATGTATTAACTATTAATAAAAAAATAGATCAATTACAAAGACAAATAAATGAACTAAAGGCGCTACAAAATGAAGAAAATTGAACTAAGTTCTACAATATTACAAAAACATTTAGAATACTGTCAATTCAATAAAAGTGGTTCTAGAACTTCTGTGAAAAAAAAATTAAAAAAAGAAATTTCCAATTGTTCAAATGTCAAAATTAAATCTTTATTGGAGTTTTTACACCAAAACTTAGTAACCTTAGCAATCGGTAATCCAAGAGAACTTAATGAATTAAAAGAAATGATTTATTCAAAAATTAAAACGATTATAAATGAGGAAAAAGATCTAAAAGGAGTTGAACAAAGTGTTTATTCTTTGTTAAAAAAAATTTTCCATACTGAGTATAATCGTTTTGTCAAAGAAAATAATTTAGAGTACTGGGGAGCTTATGCTTTTGTTGAAGAGTTAGGGATCTCAGTTTGTCCCTATTGTAATAGTCAATTTATATTTGTTTTTCGAAATAAAAATGGACAAACGCGCCCTGTACTAGACCATTACTTTTGTAAATCCAAATATCCTTTCTTAGCAATCTCAATCTATAATCTGATTCCATGTTGTAAAGTATGTAATTCGGATTTCAAAGGCCATGTGGAAGTTTCTTTAAATACCCATATTCATCCATATTTAGAGAACTTTCATGAATATGTTAAATTTAAACGAGAGCTCACTACAGAAAATACCATAGATTACTTCAGTACCATAATTGGCGAAACTAATAATTTTAATATCGTACTAGAATTTAGTAATGTTCCAAGGGAAATGCAAGATAGATATAAAAATCATGCAATGCTCTTTCGAATCAATGATATTTATCAATTTCACAAAAGATATGTAAGAGATCTAATTTTAAAATCCAGAGTCTATACTGATGTGTACAAAAATCAATTAAAAAGTTCCTATTCCAAACTCTTCAATTCTAATGAAGAATTAGATCAAATTCTAATACCGAAAGATGATGACATAAACAACATTATTTTATCTAAATTAACTAGGGATATTGTCAGTAATGAGATCACTAACAATGTCAAAGAAAAAAATGAAAAATAAATAGCAAATATGCATACATTTACGTTCAAGATTTTAGACATCCCCATGATACATTAATATTTTGAATCTGATAAACATCCAAAAATTATACAAAATGCCAAATCCTTTATATCCAAAGGATTTGGCATTTTTAGCTTTGTAAAAAACACTTAATATAAGGAAAACTTGGAAGACATAGGCCGCTATAACAAGCATGTTATAGGCCATGAAACTGTCAAATGAAATAACTTATCTAACTTTTTTTGGATCCTTCATTTTATCAAACTTATAAAACCTTTTTACATTAACCTTCTCTATTAGGCTCTAAGACCTTCTCTTTCTAGGACCAATAATTAATTTAATCGCTGTTCTTTCTTGATTATTAATAGTAACCTCTTGAAATGCTGGAACAAAGGCTAAGTCAATACCACCTGGAGCAACAAATCCTCTTGCGATTGCAATTGCTTTAATCGCTTGGTTTAATGAACCCGCTCCAATCGCTTGAATTTCTACATTTCCACTTGTTCTTAGTACACCTGCTATTGCACCTGCGACCGAATTGGGGCTTGATTTTGAAGATACCTTTAATATATTTTCCATGTAAGTTGCTCCCTCTATTATTTAATTACTCTTTTGTTACCGTATAAAATATTTCAACGTATCTTTAACTACTATTCACACCAAAAGCAAACAATGCTACATATGTACATTCATTCGATACTTTTCGTCTTCTTCCTGCCTTACTATGTAAATAAAGAAGGATAACTAAAAACCTAATATGAAAACATTAAAATAAAAAGAAATTACTTTAACGATCATATCATTGTAACTGAGGATACTGGTTTTACTGTTTCAGATATAATTAATATAAGCATTCACCCTACGCTTCAATTTCCCAATAAACCCCTCTAATATTTTCACCATATCATTAACCTTTTCTTTTTCAAAAATGGTTACAGCTTCTATTCCATTACTATATTTCATCGTATTAGCACTTTATTTTCTATATCTATCACCCTTTATATACGACAAGCATAAACTACTATAAGTATAAAATTTATTCATAATAGGAGGTAATACATTGGGTTCATACTATCATTCTTCAAACTCAAATAAAAAATGTTCATGCAAATCTTCTTCCAGTTCATATAAAAAATGTTCAGGCGACCATTCACATAAAAAAAGTTGTCCAGCATATGGAACTTTTTGGCAAACGGAGTTTATAACTGTTCCTTTCGGAGATCCTTTTCCATTTAATCACGTTGGCCCTATAGCAGGAGGCGTTTCCTTACTAAATCCTACTACTATACAATTTAGTCAAGCTGGTGATTATAGAGTTTCTTTCATTTCGACTATTAACACTACTTTAAATCCTGTATTTCCACATATCCCAGTCATGACTATATTTTTAAATAATAATCCACTTGCTAATAGTCAAGGTGACTTTGCTTTTCAAATGAATACTTCATCAAATAACGAATGCCTTCAACTAGTAGGCGAAACGATTGTTACAGTTCCTGCTAATGCAACTCTTCAACTGAAAAATAATAGTGGTTTTAATCATCAAAGTATTGTAACTTGTGATAATGGTATCAATTCAGTTGAATTAACAGTTATGAAACTAAGTTAATAATCTTCTTCACATTTAGATGCTATTTCAGCATCTTTTTTATTAACTAATGTTCTTTTGATTTCTATCTTTTTCCTCACAAAACATACCTTTCTGTTAATCTAATAAACATGAAAAAAGTACCGAACTCTTCTACTACAAAAGTTCGGTACTTTTTTCTCATTCTTTCTTACTTCTCCACATACACCGACTTAACAATTGTACGACTATAAGGTTGTCCTTCTTTATTCATCCCTTTTATATCCATCGTAACGTTATATACTCCTGGTTGCTTTATGTCCTTCAAAGCACCAGTAAATGTATTGTTATTAACATTTTGCAATTCATTAAATTCAGAGACTAGTTTCCCTTCTTCATTCACAACTCTTACTGTTATGGAAAGATCCCCTTTCATTTCAGGTGCCACAGGTGATTTTTTCAGTTTATACTCAGGTTTATTTACTTTAACTTTGGTAGGCATTTGAAGAACAAATGGTGCGTCATTCTTGTAATCGCTTACAACTAAATATGCATCTTTCGACTGTTTCGCCATCATTTTAACTTTCCATTCTCCTACATCCATTTTATCAAATTTAAATGTTCTAATTGTTGCACCACCAAAGAAAGATTCTTCTTCACCAGTAGTTATAACGCTATCCTTATTTGTATACATTTTTCCTTTTGGTGATATCATTTGTACTTCTACATTAGACGAAGCAGTTAATATAGAAACGATTCCTTCTGACTTTTTATCAACTGTAACAGTTTGCTCTATCCACTGATTTTGTGGCAATTCTCCGCCTAAAATGTTTTGATTTGAAGTTGTATTTAATTGTTCTATATTTTCATTTGAACTAGTGCTGGATGCTACTAAAGCTGGTACGGCTACATTTGATGTACGTAAATATGGTTCAATTCGTGAGAACACAGCAGATCCTTTTCGTATATTATCATGATCAAATCTGGAATCTGTAAATAAATGAGTTCCATACGGCAACTTAGCACTCCACTCATTTACTAGTCCATCATTTGAACCGTATGATGACAAATATAATCCGCCCATGGATAACGCCGAGAATACAGGGCCCCAACTAGTTCCCGTAACTGTGTAATAACGGTTTAATTTAGCTGCTGGATTATTATCAATCGTTGAACGAAATTTTGCCATTTCGCCCATTTGTAATGAGTACGTACCATCATCTTTTTGACCTAATATAGAGGCAAGCCATCCCGCCCACCAACTATATGATAAATCAGCTAAGTTTGATCCATGATGTGGTGTCGCAAGCGTGATAACATTTCCGACAAATCGATTTGCACCATATCCTACTAATGCAGCCTGTGTATCGATACCGCCTTTACTATGTGCTACAATATTAACTTTTTTACCGAAATGATTATATATTTCTTCTAATTTTTGTGCTAACAATTTTCCGTTGTCCCACTGACTAGCTGATCCTTTTCCAGCAGCATCATATAATTGTATAAATACTGTTTGATAGCCTGCTTTCAAAGCATAGTCATACATATCATTTATGTCGTGATATACAGTTTTTCCATACCAACTATCTGCATTTCCATTCCTTCCTTGCACAAAGAGAATTGGAGGCTTACTTTCATCATAATTAGCAGGCTTTTTTCCTAAAAACCATTCTCCAGGTGTAAAGACTTCTTGATCCGGAAAGCCTGTTTTAAGCTCTTTTACAACTTCTGCTCGCACATTTGTACTAATCATTGGAACCATGATAAAAAATACAATTAGTAAGGCAACACATCTTCTCATCAATCGCATGTTACTCCCCCCACTTTTTTTGAAAGAAGGTGCTCTTTGTAATTTTTTTATCTTCTTTCTTAATACTAGATAATCTTTTTACTTAAACAAAATCTTGTCCCTATTCTCAAGAGATTACTAGTACCCCTTCTTCCTTAACACACGTTATTCTCTTTGTTTCTATCTCTTCCTTTTGAGAGAACACTATAAAAAAGTTTCTCAATAATTGTTAACCGTACTAAATCCAAATATCTCTAAATCATCATTGTCTATATAAAGTATACAAATCTTGAAAAAACTTTAGAAAAATAACACTTTATTACTACCTAGTTATAAAAAAAGAGGAATGAAGATATGTACTTTTATTTAATTTAATACAAAACAAATGAATAGAAGCTTATGCTGTAAGACTTTCCTACGACGAAATATTAAACTGAAATTTCTAAATAGATAATAATCTTTCCAGAAACATATATTATGATAATTTTCGCAGACTTGAATTAAACTTTTAGAAGTACTAACCTAGCGGTGAGCAGAAGAAAATTCTGTAAAAAGAAAGGAGAATGCTTTATGATGACCAATTTACAAAAGGAGTTTTTTAAACGACTAAAAATTCCTGCAAAAGAAGTAACATTTGATGATTTAAATGAAATCCTCTTAAAGATGGGCTTGATTCTTCCCTATGAAAATCTCGATATTATGACTGGTACGATTAAAGATATCTCAAAAAAGAACTTAGTAGAAAAATTACTTATTCAAAAACGAGGCGGTCTTTGTTATGAATTAAACTCCTTATTGTATTACTTTTTAATGGATTGTGGGTTTCAAGTATATAAAGTAGCTGGTACTGTTTATGATCTTTACGATAATAAATGGAAACCCGATGATGGTCATGTCATTATCATATTAAATCATAATTATAAAGATTATGTTATAGACGCAGGTTTTGCATCTCATCTCCCTTTACATCCAGTCCCTTTTACCGGAGAAGTCATCTCTTCTCAAACGGGAGAATATCGAATTCGCAAACAAACTACCCGAAAAGGTACACACATTTTAGAAATGAGAAAAGGAGCTAACGGGGAATCTACAAATTTCTTGCAATCTGAACCTTCACATGAATGGAAAATAGGCTATGCCTTCACTTTAGATCCAATAGATGAGAAAAAGGTGAATAACATTCAAAAAGTGATTATGGAACATAAAGAATCTCCTTTTAATAAAGGGGCTATTACTTGTAAATTAACTGATTATGGGCACGTATCATTAACAAATAAAAATTATACAGAAACCTTTAAAGGCATCAAAAATAAACGACCAATAGAATCAAAAGATTATGCTCGCATTCTTCATGAATCTTTCGGAATAACACAAGAAAAATATGTAGGAAAAACACTAGAAAGAGGCTAGTTGACTAGAAGTATTTCATAATAAAGCAGATTCCATATTTAGAATCTGCTTTATTTTATATTTTGTTATAAAGGAATTTATTTTTGCTGGTACCCTTTAATTTTCAATGATATACTCATCATCATATTTATCATATTGGAGGCCTGATCCTATTTTTGATTCCGTAACTTGATCTCTTAAAAACGGTGCAGCTTCCATTTTGCTAGTTGCAATTTCAATTCCATATTTTTTCGTTAAATGGGCTAATTCTATTAAAAACCACTCTCTTCGTAATGTAACTGGAATATCAAATGTTCTTCTTTTCATATATAATAGCACCTCTTTAATTTTCATAACTTAAAAAACATTATAGTATATGCATGTCCATTCTAAATGTGCTATTACTAAAACAACATTTTAGTTTACATAAAATAATTATGTATTAGTAGAAAGAGGCTTGTCCTCCTCTTTCTACTGTAGAGATTTAAATTAAGAACATCTTGGTACACCTAAAGCTAAGAATAAACCTGCTACTCCCGCAGTAATCGGTACTTTCAACGTAATTACATCGTCTACCTTCGTTACTAAAAAGTAAGCATTACCTTCTTGTAATATACAATTCACTAACAATTGAAATTCCATTCAAATCCCCTCCTTTCAATCGATATATTATACTTTATGAATTTTGTTTAAAAAGGTAATAGGAAATATATCTATTTTTCCATATATACTAAATAATAATTTGTAAGTCTATTAAAAATACTAATTTTCTAAATTTATATAAATCGTGTACTATCCAATAAATTCCTATATAATCAATAGTGAAAATCTTACAAATGGAGGTATAAAAATGACGATTTTGAGTAATATTGGTGCAGCTTTATTTTTTATTGCTTTTATTCTTTTCATTCTATGTATCATCTCGTTTTTCAAGAAAAATGGAAAAGCAAAACAATATGGTCGTCCTGCCGTTATTCTTTTTATGATTTCGATTCTCTTAACAGGAATGGGCACTACAAAATCTGAACACCCAGTCATCGATTTTTTTGCTACTTTAAGTTTCATATTATTTATTTTCTTCCTTGTTCTAGCAATCTTATCCGTAATTAAAAAGACAGGTGTAGCAAAAAAACAATTTATTATCACTGCTATTTTATTTGTCATTTTTGGTGCGTTATCAAGCATTTCAAACCCTACTTCTGAAAAAACAGCAGCAACTAGTAAAAAAGTTACTTCTAACAATGCAGAAGAAAAAGAGAGCGAGAAGAAAAAAGAACTAGAAAAGAAAGAAGCGGACGAAAAAGCTCAAAAACAAGAAGATGAGAAGCGTCAAGCTGAAGAACAAACTCGTAAGCAAGAGGATGAAAAACGTCAAGCCGAGGAACAAGCTCGTAAGCAAGAAGATGAAAAACGTCAAGCTGATGAGCAAGCTCGTAAACAACAAGAAGAACAAAAACGTCAAGCTGATGAGCAAGCTCGTAAACAACAAGAAGAACAAAAAGCACAGCAAACTCAAACACAACCTGCTTCAGGAAATACTAGTAGTGCATATTACAAAAAT
>NZ_JAKUFR010000108.1:0-13279 GCF_022663555.1 Bacillus cereus group sp. BfR-BA-01381 | reverse complement strand
CTGAAGAAGAACAGAAAAAAGCTGAAGAAGAAGCGAAAGCTAACGAGAAAGTACCAGCTGAAAAAACACAGTCAAAGGCAACTGACGCTTATACGAAACCTTCTTGGAAGCCAGTAGGCACAGAGCAAGGTGCAACACCTGCGATGACGTTTAAAAAAGGTACAGCAGATTGGAATGAGATGAATCAAGCGATTTCAGCTGCAATTGACGTTCCAGTAGAGCAATTAATTATTCATCGAATCGGAAATAACGGTAAGAATAAAGCTTACGGTAACGTACAAGATAAACAAACAGGTAAAAGATATTATGTAAATATTGATTGGGTAGACAATGAGGGCTGGAAACCAGTACTTGTTCAAACTCTAAACTAAAAAAAGAGAAGCTCCTTAGGAGCTTCTCTTTTTTAGTTAGCGTAATTTCTTTAATTTAAAATGAACAACCGCGCTATAATATGGTCTTTTACTTTCAGGATCCATAACCATTTGATGCGAGATGTGATGAACTTCAAGCATAAGTGCTTTATTATTATCGATTTGTTCACTGATTTTTCGTTCTAAAGAAGCTAAGTCTCCCGCTTCAAAAAATTCTACTTTATCTTCTAACATTTCAAAGGTAAATGACATGAAGACGGCCCCTCTCCTATGTAATCAACTATAGTGTAACAAAGAAAAGAAGGAAATACCATGTACATTTCAATTGACATTTTTAGAAAGAGGGAATATCATACTGATAAAACCGATAAGAAAAAGGGGAATTTTTATGGGTACAGAATTTAATGGTTTATTTGATGAGTGGGCTCATACGTACGACTCATTTGTACAAGGTGAAGATATACAATATAAAGAAGTTTTCGCCCATTATGAGGACATTCTAGAGGATGTAGTTAACAAGTCATTTGGTAACATATTAGAATTTGGTGTCGGTACAGGTAATTTAACAAATAAATTATTACTTGCTGGCCGTACAGTTTACGGTATAGAACCGTCACGTGAAATGCGCATGATTGCAAAAGAAAAATTGCCAAAAGAGTTTTCCATTACAGAAGGTGATTTTCTTTCGTTTGAAGTCCCGAATTCCATTGATACCATAGTAAGCACCTATGCATTTCATCATTTAACAGATGATGAAAAAAATGTAGCGATTGCGAAGTATAGTCAATTGCTAAACAAAGGTGGTAAAATAGTGTTTGCTGATACGATATTTGCAGATCAAGATGCATATGATAAAACTGTTGAAACAGCAAAACAAAGAGGTTTTCATGAGTTAGCAAACGATTTGCAAACGGAATACTATACACGTATTCCAGTTATGCAGACTATTTTTGAAAACAATGGCTTCCATGTAACGTTTACGAGATTAAATCATTTCGTTTGGGTAATGGAGGCAACTAAGCAATAGAAAGAGGGATTAGATTGAGAATTGCTGTAATTGGAGCAATGGAAGAAGAAGTACGTATTTTACGTGATAAATTAGAACAAGCAGAAACAGAAACGGTTGCGGGTTGTGAATTTACGAAAGGACAATTAGCAGGACATGAAGTAATCTTGTTAAAGTCTGGTATTGGTAAAGTAAATGCAGCGATGTCAACGACAATTTTATTAGAAAGATATAAGCCTGAAAAAGTCATTAATACTGGTTCAGCTGGTGGATTCCATCATTCTCTAAATGTTGGGGATGTCGTTATTTCAACAGAAGTTCGTCACCATGACGTAGATGTAACAGCATTTAACTATGAGTATGGGCAAGTACCAGGAATGCCTCCTGGATTTAAAGCTGATGAAGCATTAGTTGCATTAGCTGAAAAATGTATGCAGGCAGAAGAAAATATTCAAGTTGTAAAAGGTATGATTGCAACAGGCGATTCATTTATGAGTGATCCGAACCGCGTTGCAGCTATTCGTGATAAATTTGAAAACCTTTATGCAGTAGAAATGGAAGCAGCAGCTGTTGCACAAGTATGCCACCAATATGAAGTTCCGTTTGTTATCATTCGTGCACTTTCTGATATTGCTGGTAAAGAATCAAATGTTTCATTTGATCAATTTTTAGATCAAGCAGCTCTTCATTCTACAAACTTTATCGTAAAAGTATTAGAAGAGTTAAAGTAATGTAACAAAAAGGCAACTGTCTCATATAAAGAAAATACATACAGTTGCCTTTTCTTTATTGGCAAATAAGGGGGAGAACACGATGAATGTATATCGTGGAGTTCATGAGTTAATTGGTCATACACCAATTGTAGAGATTACTCATTTTTCACTTCCAGAAGGGGTCCGTTTATTTGCAAAGCTTGAATTTTATAACCCAGGCGGAAGCGTTAAGGACCGATTAGGAAGAGAATTAATCGAAGATGCGCTAGAAAAAGGGCTTGTTACAGAGGGCGGAACAATTATTGAACCGACTGCTGGAAATACTGGTATTGGACTGGCACTTGCAGCGTTACAACATGATTTACACGTTATCGTTTGTGTACCAGAGAAATTTAGCATTGAAAAACAAGAATTAATGAAAGCACTAGGTGCAACGGTTGTGCATACGCCGACTGAGCAAGGAATGACCGGTGCAATTGCAAAAGCAAAAGAGTTAGTAAATGAAATACCGAATTCATACTCTCCAAGTCAGTTCGCAAATGAGGCAAATCCTCGTGCATATTTTAAAACATTAGGACCTGAACTGTGGGACGCATTGAATGGAGAGATTAACATATTTGTTGCTGGAGCAGGAACTGGCGGTACGTTTATGGGGACTGCATCTTACTTGAAAGAAAAAAATATAGATATTAAAACAGTTATCGTAGAGCCAGAAGGATCTATTTTAAATGGTGGTAAGGCTGGTTCACATGAGACCGAAGGAATTGGACTGGAATTTATCCCGCCATTTTTGAAGACATCTTATTTTGATGAAATTCATACGATTTCTGATCGAAATGCATTTTTACGAGTGAAAGAATTAGCGCAAAAAGAAGGACTTCTCGTTGGGAGCTCTTCAGGAGCAGCATTTCATGCAAGTTTACTTGAAGCAGAGAAAGCGGCGCCAGGTACAAATATTGTAACGATTTTTCCTGATAGTAGTGAGCGCTATTTAAGTAAAGACATATACAAAGGATGGGAATAAAAAATGAGAGCAAAGACAAAGTTAATTCATGGTATTCGCATAGGAGAACCTTCAACTGGATCTGTAAATGTACCGATTTATCAAACGAGTACGTACAAACAAGAAGCAGTTGGTAAACATCAAGGATATGAATATTCACGTACAGGCAACCCAACACGTGCAGCTTTAGAAGAAATGATTGCGGTATTAGAAAACGGCCATGCTGGTTTCGCATTTGGTTCAGGAATGGCGGCTATTACAGCTACGATTATGTTGTTCTCAAAAGGTGACCACGTTATTTTAACAGATGATGTGTATGGTGGAACGTACCGCGTGATTACGAAAGTATTAAACCGCTTCGGTATTGAGCATACATTTGTAGATACAACAAACTTAGAGGAAGTTGAAGAAGCGATTCGTCCAAATACGAAAGCGATTTATGTAGAAACACCAACGAATCCGTTACTAAAAATTACTGATATTAAAAAAATATCTACTCTTGCTAAAGAGAAAGATTTATTAACAATTATTGATAACACATTCATGACGCCATATTGGCAGTCGCCGATTTCTTTAGGAGCAGACATTGTACTTCATAGTGCAACGAAATATTTAGGAGGTCATAGTGACGTAGTTGCAGGTCTAGTAGTTGTAAATAGCCCGCAATTAGCAGAAGATCTTCACTTTGTACAAAACTCAACAGGCGGCATTCTTGGCCCGCAAGATAGTTTCTTACTACTTCGTGGTTTAAAAACATTAGGAATTCGAATGGAAGAGCATGAAACGAATTCACGTGCAATTGCTGAGTTTTTAAATAATCATCCAAAAGTAAATAAAGTATATTATCCAGGCCTTGAGTCACATCAAAACCATGAATTAGCAACAGAACAAGCAAATGGATTTGGTGCTATTATCTCATTTGATGTAGATAGCGAAGAAACATTAAATAAAGTACTTGAGAAATTACAATACTTTACACTGGCTGAAAGTTTAGGAGCAGTAGAAAGTTTAATTTCTATCCCCTCTCAAATGACACATGCATCAATCCCAGCAGATCGTCGCAAAGAATTAGGAATTACAGATACATTAATTCGAATTTCTGTCGGTATTGAAGACGGAGAAGATTTAATTGAAGATTTAGCACAAGCGTTATCGTAGTAAAAATGCACTGCTAGTATAGGCAGTGCATTTTTACTACGTTATTTTGTGAAATATTTCACAAAATAGACATACACAAATGAAATGATTTCATGTATATTGAATTCATGAAGTGTTACTCACGAACAAACTTGTGAAATATTTCACAAACAATGAAGTTCATGTAGGAAAGCAATTCTATTTTTTTTGCGCTAATCGGGACTAATTATGACCGATAGGGCCTTGTTTAGTCCAAGATAGCAGAATAGGAGGAATTTACATGGTAGTCAAAGAGAAGGTTGTAAATGAAATGCAGGAAGTAAAAGAGATGATTGATACGTTAGTGAATAACGGTCGAAAGGCTTTACAAGCATTAGAAAGTTTTACACAAGAGCAAATTGACAACATTGTTCATGAAATGGCATTAGCAGGGGTTGATCAACATATGCCACTTGCGAAGTTGGCTGTTGAAGAAACAGGTCGTGGTGTATACGAAGATAAATGTATTAAAAATATTTTTGCTACTGAATATATTTGGCATAGCATAAAGAAAGATAAAACAGTAGGGATTATTCACGAAGATCCTCATGAAGAAATAATAGAAATTGCGGAGCCCGTCGGTGTAGTAGCTGGGGTAACACCAGTAACGAATCCAACATCGACAACAATGTTTAAAGCATTAATCGCGATAAAAACGAGAAATCCAATTATTTTCGCATTTCATCCTTCCGCACAAAACTGTTCTATTGCAGCTGCGAAAACAGTATACGATGCAGCGGTGAAGGCGGGGGCACCAAAACATTGTATTCAGTGGATTGAAAAACCTTCTGTCGAAGCAACGAAACAATTAATGAACCATGAAGGTGTTGCGCTTGTTTTGGCAACTGGAGGGGCTGGTATGGTGAAATCAGCTTATTCTACTGGAAAACCAGCGCTAGGTGTAGGTCCTGGTAATGTACCATGTTATATAGAGAAATCAGCGCATATAAAACGAGCGGTTAATGATTTAATTTTATCTAAAACATTTGATAATGGTATGATTTGTGCATCAGAACAAGCAATTATTGTAGACAAGGAAATTTATGATGATGTGAAAACAGAAATGATTGCAAATGATTGTTATTTTGTAACCGAGGAAGAGAGAAGTAAATTAGAAAAGCTTGTTATTAATGAAAATACATGTGCAGTAAATAGTGATATTGTAGGGAAATCCGCACAGTATATTGCCGAATTAGTTGGAATTACTGTACCTAAAAATACAAAAATGCTTGTAGCTGAAATACAAGGCATCGGAGCCGCATATCCACTATCTCGTGAGAAGTTAAGTCCAGTATTAGCTTGTGTAAAAGCAAATTCATTAGAAGAAGGATTTACATATTGTGAAGAAATGTTAAACCTCGGTGGTTTAGGACATTCAGCAGTTATCCATTCTGTAAATAAAGAAGTGCAAAAGCAATTTGGATTACGTATGAAAGCTTGCCGCCTTATTGTAAATGCCCCTTCATCACAAGGTGGAATCGGTGACATATATAATGGATTTATTCCATCACTTACGCTTGGCTGCGGTTCTTACGGGAAAAACTCGATTTCTCAAAACGTAACAGCGACGCATTTATTAAATATAAAAAGGTTGGCAAATAGAAAAAAGAATATGCAATGGTTCAAATTACCACCAAAAATTTATTTTGAAAAACATGCGACAGCATATTTAGCAAATATGCCTAACATTTCACGTGCATTTATTGTAACGGATCCAGGAATGGTTGAGCACGGATATGTAGATACGGTCACGCATTATTTACGTAAACATGTAAATGATGTGAAAGTTGAAGTTTTCTTTGAGGTTGAGCCGGATCCATCAGATGAAACTGTGTTTAAAGGTGCAGAAATGATGAGAAGTTTTCAGCCAGATGTAATTATCGCACTTGGTGGTGGTTCAGCGATGGATGCCGCGAAAGGGATGTGGCTTTTCTATGAGCATCCAGAAACAACATTCTATGGAATTAAACAGAAGTTTTTAGATATAAGAAAACGAACATGTAAATATCCGGAATTAGGAAGTAAGGCGCAGTTTGTTGCCATTCCAACAACATCTGGAACAGGATCAGAAGTGACACCATTTGCGGTTATTACAGATAAGAAAAATAATATAAAGTATCCACTCGCGGATTATGAATTAACGCCAGATGTAGCAATTGTTGATCCACAATTTGTAATGACAGTACCACCACATGTAACAGCAGACACTGGCATGGACGTATTAACGCATGCAATCGAGGCGTATGTGTCTGTTTTAGCGAATGACTATACAGATGGATTAGCATTAAAGGCCATTGATCTCGTATTTAAATATTTACCAAGAGCATTTAAAGATGGAAATGATGAAGAAGCACGAGAAAAAATGCACAATGCTTCTGCAATCGCAGGAATGGCATTTGCAAATGCCTTTCTAGGTATTAATCACAGCTTAGCACATAAAATTGGACCAGAATTTCATATTCCACATGGGCGTGCGAATGCAATTCTTATGCCGCACGTAGTTCGCTATAATGCTATTAAGCCAAGAAAACACGCATTGTTCCCAAAATATGAGCACTTTGTAGCCGATGAACGCTATGCACATATTGCGAGAATGCTCGGGCTTCCAGCAAGTTCGACTGCAGAAGGTGTGGAATCACTTGTCAAAGCAATTATTGAGCTCGGAAAAAGTTTAAATATAAATATGAGTATTGCAGGACAAGGAGTTGCTAAAGACCAATTTGAAGAGGTTGTTGGATTATTAGCAGAAAGAGCTTTTGAAGATCAATGTACAACAGCTAATCCAAAATTACCTCTCATTTCAGAGCTGAAAGAAATTTATATGAAAGCATATAAAGGTGAGTAATGGTTATGAAAGAGTCGCCATAAAGCGGCTCTTTTTCTTTTGGAAAACATCTCCCAGAATGGCTGTATTTACTTGTCTTTCAGTTTAATAGAATATGATACAGTGAAATGGAGGAGTGAGAATATAATGAAGGAATTACAAGAAAAGATAGAAGATTATACTCGGTTCGGACAAATTCTTCTCGCTGTAAGTACATTGTTAATGGTTGGCTTATTGATTCCGACTGGAGCAAAAGAAACGATACAATTTTTTGTTATGATGGGGAGCATCGTTATATTTTTAAGTTTATCTTTCTTTTTCTTTCAGCGTGTGAAAGTGATGCGAGACGAGTTAGAGGGAAACGAATGCGAATAATATTGATAAATAGTGCGTTACAAAAAGAAGGAATCTTTTTTGTAACGCTTTTTGTTTTTTTTCTAGAAAATGTATGCGTTTTATATTGACAATGATAATCCTTATCAATTAAAGTAGAATAGTAGTTAATGATTATCATTATCAATTAGAGGTGAAAGAATGAAAAAATCTATTACGCTATTTACAGCGATTTTATCTATTTTTTTCTTATTAATAGGTTGCAGTGCAAAGGGAGACGAAAAAGCAGCGGCAACAAAAACAGAAAAAGGAAAAGAGAAAATAGAAGTTACCGACCTGTCAGGAAGAAAGGTAATATTCGATAAAGTGCCAGAGAGTTTTGCAACATTAAGTATGGGAGACATGAATATTATTCATGCTTTAGGTGGAAAAATAGTGGGTCGTCCGGATGCAAAAATAACTCTTCCAGAGGATATAAAGAAAGTACAAGTAATCGGAAATGCACATCGGCCGAATTTTGAGCAAATTGCTAGCTTAAAGCCCGATGTACTTATTGCTAATAATGGGTTCCAAAAGAATGTTCCAACGGTTGAAGGGCAAGGAACGAAAGTAATGATTTCTTCTGCGAATTCTGTACAAGATATTCTAAAGAATATTGAACTATACGGAACGATAATGAAGAAAGAAGATAAAGCAAAAGAACTTAACCAAAAAATTACGAATCAAATGAAGACATATGAGAAAAAGAGTGATGTGAAAGCATTGCTAGTGTATGGAGCACCTGGTACTTATTTAGCAGCATTACCAACCTCTTTATCAGGTGATATTTTAGAAAAAACAGGTGGGAAAAATATTGCAGCTGATTTTCCAGAAATGAAGGAATATCCGCAATATGCACAGCTAAGTGTAGAACGCATTATTGAGGCGAATCCTGATGTGATTTACTTAATTACACATGGAGATCCAAATAGCGTTAAAAAAGCATTTGAAGGCGAAATGATGAAAAATGAAGCGTGGAAAAATTTAGATGCAGTAAAACAAAATCGCGTAGTTATTTTGCCACCAGACTTATTTGGATCAAATCCTGGAACAAAAGTTACAGAAGCGATGGACTTTATGTATAAAAGTATACAAGATGTAAGGAAATGATAAGTATGGAAAGTAGTGAAGTAGTAAGGGAAAAGGAACATCCTTTTGCGAAAAAAAGATGGATCATAGCAGTTACTTTAGTTGTATTAACGGTTTCATGTCTTTTTTACGGTCTTTTCGCAGGAAGCCTATCCTTTTCTTTACGAGATATTGTAACAGGGATACAAGATGAAGGTTCGACAGTTCATCGAATTGTATGGGATCTTCGTATACCAAGAGTGCTCGTTGGATTTATAGTAGGAACATGTTTAGCTGCATCTGGCGCACTGCTACAAGGGGTGATGAGAAATCCTCTTGCAGACCCTGGTATTATCGGGGTGTCATCTGGAGCAGGTCTTGTCGCAATTGTAATTATGATTTTATTCCCTCAGCATATGGCGTTTTTACCACTCGGTGCGTTTTTAGGAGCTTTCATAACGGCGATGATCATTTATGCTTTATCATGGCAAAAGGGGGCACCACCTTCAAGAATTGTCTTAGTAGGTGTGTCAATTAATGCATTAATAGGTGCAGCGACGTCAGCATTAATGTTATTACATAGTGACAAAGTACAATCTGTGTTACCTTGGTTAGCGGGTGGCATTGGTGGGGTAAGTTGGGCACATTTAAACATGATTATTTATTATGCAATATTCGCTATTATATTGGCCTTCTTCGGTATCAAGCATATTCGAGTATTAATGCTTGGAGATGAAATGGCGAAATTATTAGGTCATAACGTGGAGAGAAGCCGGTTTTATTTAATAGTAGTAAGTACGTTATTAGCTGGAATTGCAGTTAGTGTTTCTGGTCTTATTGGATTTGTCGGTCTTGTCGTACCACATATGTTACGTTTATTAGTTGGAAATGACTATAAATATTTACTGCCATTATCATGCCTTGGCGGAGGAATATTACTTGTTTTCGCGGATGCGATAGCTCGAAGTTGGTTTGATCCAATTGAATTGCCTGTTGGTATTTTATTATCCTTCTTAGGCGGTCCGTTCTTCTTATATTTAATTCATAGAGGAGGAAAACGAAGTGATTTCCGTTAATAAAGTGTTTTACGCACATTCTGAAAGATTTCAAATGCAAAATATGAATGTACATATTAAAGCTGGAGAGGTCGTTAGTTTAATTGGACCGAATGGATCGGGGAAATCTACTTTGCTTCGTTTAATGGCAAGACTACTTAAACAAAGCGAAGGGGATATCGTTTTAGATGGAAAAAGTATTCATACGATGAAAAGTGCCGATGTAGCGAAGCAATTAGCGATGTTACCACAAATGCATGATCATCAATTGGATTTAACAGTGAAAGAATTAATCGAATTTGGAAGAGGACCTCATAAATCATGGAGAGGTCGCTTAAATAAAGAAGATGAAGAAATTGTTGATTGGGCATTGTCTGTTACAAATCTTGAAGGGTATGAATATCGTCTTTTACAATCTTTATCAGGAGGAGAAAGACAACGTGCTTGGATTGCAATGACGCTAGCACAACGTACGAACGTCTTATTATTGGATGAGCCAACAACTTTTTTAGATATCGTTCATCAGTTGGAAGTAATGGAACTTGTGAAACGATTAAACGAGGAATTTGGCATGACAATTATAATGGTTTTACATGATATTAACCAAGCGGCTCAATATAGTGATCGTTTACTCGTATTAAAGCGGGGGAAGCTTCAGTATGACGGTATACCAGAAGAAGTGTTATGTCATGAAATGTTTCAACATGTATTTGGCATAGATGTAGATATTTTTCAAGGAAGCGACAAGCCATTTTTTACACCGAAGCGAATTTCTAAAAAAGGAGGAGCAAGATGCGAACAGAAGAACGTATTACCACTGAGTTAGTAAGGGAATTTGTTATGGCAGCTCACGGAGATTTAGAAAAAGTACAAGAACTGTTAGCTGAATCGCCAAGTTTACTTCATGCCTCGTACAATTGGGGCGGATCAGATTGGGAAAGTGCGTTAGGAGCAGCGGCACATGTAGGTCGTAAAGATATTGCTCTCTATTTACTAGAAAAGGGTGCTCGAATGGATATTTTCGCGGCCGCTATGCTTGGAGAATTAGAAGTTGTACAAGCTATTTTAGTAGCACAACCAGAAGCATTATGTGCATCTGGCCCCCATGGTATTTCTCTTCTTCAACATGCACGAATGGGCGGAGAACAAGCACAGCGTGTATTTGACTACTTAACGGTGCTTTCTTAATGACCGCCAAAGTTCTTATGTGCGGTAAACTTTTCACTTTCATATAATTGGAAAGTTTACCGCCCGTTAGAACGGGATAAGTATCTAGTGTATTTGAAAATCCTACACCCCCCTCAATTGTAGTTTTCTTTATGCTAGTTATGATATGGATGCAGTAGACAATATTTGTCTACTGCCTTTTTTAAATCCTTTCTAGATTGAATATTCTGTATTTCGTCTTTAGTTCCTTTATAATAGATAGTAACATTTAGTATATATCCAAAACATGATCGTGTAGGTAAGTACAAATTCGTGGGAAGGAGTGCAGAAATGTTTCATACAAATCGTTTACAAATTCGCAAATATACAATGGATGATTTACAGTTCTACGCTTCATTATGGGGAAATGAGAAGGTAATGCGCTATATTGGAAATGGGACGTTAAAAACATATATGCAGTGTAAAAAAAGTTTGGAAGAGTGGGTGATTCCTAGCTATAAAAACGGTCTCGGTTTATTTATATTGATTGAAAAGGAAACGGGAATACGAATTGGTCATGCAGGATTAGTAAAGCAGCAAATAGATGGAAAAGAGGAAATTGAAATTGGCTATTGGCTATTACCTCAGTATTGGGGAAAAGGATATGCGAAAGAAGCAGCAGCAGCATTTCGAGATTATGGCTTCCAAGCGTTACGAATGAATAAATTAATTTCTCTTATTAATCCGGACCACCCCGCCTCAATCTTTGTTGCTAGAAAAACGGGGCTTAGTTACGAGAAAACAACTTCATTTCATGGGATGGATGTTCTCGTTTATTCCATTAGGCGCATTGGATGAAAAAAGGTTAATTGCATCTTTTGAAGAATGATATATAAAAATAAAGGGGGGATTACATGTACATTTATCATAATGGACTTATTATTCGTGAGGGAACGAATGGTGTACCTGCATATGCAATTAAAACTTTATTCGAAGATGCCGGTTGGAGCAATGATAATATCCCTTCTTGGCAAATTGAAAAATTCACGATAGCATTTGAAAATTCAACATGGGCATTCACAATTTGGGATGAAGAAGAGATGGTTGCGATGGTTCGAGTCATTTCTGATGGAATCATGGTCGCGAACATAGTAAATTTAGTTGTGAAATGTGAATATAGAGGGAAGGGATTAGGTAAGAAACTTGTTGCTCTTTGTTTGCAAAAATTGCCACATGGTGACTGGTTTGCGCATACTTCTGCGAGTAATTTTGATTTTTATAGAAGTTGTGGTTTTGAGGTGAGAGAGTTATCGAGAAATGGAACATGTGCGTACTATGGATACCAAGCTGCAAAAAGAGATGGGCATCGGTAAAGGAGCGAAAAGTAAGGAAATAGTACAGCTATAAGTATTTTTTGTTCTTTTTATAATAGAAAATGAATTGAGACTCATTTTATGGTAAAATGAAAGAAAATTCTGTTTATTATTAGGGGGATAAAAATGAGTATAAAAGTTGGGGATGTATTTAAATATGAAAGAAGATTTACTGAGGAAGAGGTTTTTGAATTTGCAAATATTACAGGGGATAAAGGCAGGCATCATATGGAATATGATGAAAATGGACGTTTAATGGTTCATGGTTTATTGACTGCTAGTATTGGAACGAAAGTAGGCGAAGAATTACATTACATAGCAAGAGAATTAGTAAGTGAGTTTATTAGACCAGTTTTTACAGGAGATACGATCACTTGTGAATTAACTTTAACAAATATTGAACAAATGGAAGGATACAAAAAGGTTTCAATCGAGTCAGTTTATCGTAATCAACACGAAAAGACTGTACTAGTTGGGACAAGCTATGGAGTTATAAGAGGATAAAAAAGAAGCCTGATTTACAGGCTTCTTTTTTTAATAAACACGTTTTCGATTTTCTGCATGACTAGAGATGAGTAATAATGCAGTTTCTTCTCCTATATTACGAACGATATGAGGAACACATGCATTCCAGGAGAAAGAATCCCCTTCTTCTACAATTGCAACATCTTCTCCATGTTGAACTTCTAGTGTGCCGCGTAATACAAGGTGACATTCTTCCCCTTCATGGGCATTTGGTGTGTTTTCTTTCGGAAACCCAGCAGGAATTTCTACGAGATTTAGGCGAAGGCCACCTTGCTCTGCAACATGTTCGATTCTTTGTTCATCTTTTCCGTATACACTATATTTACGCTCTACCTTTTTGACAACTTTCAATCGATCTTTTTGTTCTAACAATAAATAGGGAAGAGGAACGTTTAAAAAATTGGAGATCGTTTCTAAAGTTGAGATAGATGGTGATGTTTTATTATTTTCAACCTGACTCATAAACCCTTTAGAAAGACCTGTTCCCTCACAAATTTGTGCGATTGTTATGCCTCTACGCTGACGAATTTCACGTATTGCAGAACCAATATTCATAAAATCAAGCTCCTTTTTATAAACAACTATTTGTATCATAGCAAAAAAAATATATATTTTCCCAGTGAAAATGAATTGACGAATAAAAAAAA
>NZ_JAKUFR010000107.1:0-13617 GCF_022663555.1 Bacillus cereus group sp. BfR-BA-01381 | reverse complement strand
TCAAAGAGTGATTCATCCTCTTTTTTCAAGTTCACTTTAGTTAAAGCTGTTATGTCTTGGCCATATAAGAAAAGGTTAATTTCTCGATCTATTTCTTCAGCTGACTTTCCCCTTTTCTCTAATTCATCTATTTTTTTGTATGTCCATTCATTAGAATCAGCAATTTCTTTATCATTTCCATACGTTGCAACCTTGCCATTCGGTCTATAGCGATCTAAAGGCTTCGCTTTTATCATGCACCATACATTTTTGGCTTTCCCCTCAAACTTATCTTGTGTTTGAACAGCTGCTTCCAAATCGGGCAATCCTTGCAAGTACTCCGCTCTGAATTTCCCTTGCATAATTCCCTCTAGAGCCTTAGCCGATGACTTACCTTGTCTACAAACAAAGAAATTACCACCTATTTCCGTAAGTGCATCTGCCAATTTTTGATCTAATTGCCCTGATATTTGTTGTGTAATAATCCAAAGACCCAGACCATACTTCCGATCCTCCGCTACGATTTTAGGAAGAATTGGAACTGGTACTTTATGAGCTTCATCGATGAATGTTAAATGCAATTTCGAACCAATCTGTCTTTTTTGTACAATACGGTGGTACTGATTCATGATGTAACCAATTGTTAGCTTAATATCAGCATTTCCCATACCTGACAAATCATAAAAAACAAGATGTCCTTCATCCATCCACTTTAAAATATCTAGAGAAAAGTCAGATTGTCCGTATATGCGTTTTAAATATGTGCTACTACGGAATATGTCTAACCGATTTAATAATGGCTGCATACTGTCTTCTAAGGCGGCGCCAATTTCATTTTTCCATAGGTTTCTATAATGCATTGATTCTGGACCTTCCAAACCATCCAAAACACGCTCTCGAAATAATTCATCTGTTCCAAACGCAATAATGCTTAATGTAGAGTGTTTTTGACTCCCATCACATAAAAGCGTTCCAATAATCGCTTTTAGAATCCTTTCGGTTTGTGGAGCTGGATTTGGGACTAGCGCTTGAATACTTTCGAAAATAGAATCAACTACCGTTTGTGTGTCTTCATCAGGATTGCGATGCAACAAGTTAATTGCCGGTGGATGCTTTGTTTTCCGGAAACGAATGAAGTGAACCTTATCCCAATCTACTTTGGCACCTTCTAACTCTGCCTTTAATAATCGATTTAGCACTACAATCGCTAAGTCCGGCGTAGGATCAAACAACGAAAATCCACTTGCTGTATTTGGGTTTTCAATCCAAAGATTTAAGGCGCTATCAAGTACATTGGCTGCTACAGTACTTTTACCAGCACCAGTACCTCCAGTAATACACCCCATCTTTTTAAACTGTTCTTCCGTCATCTTTACTTCACGATCTTTTTCTAATGGATGAACTAGCGTTCCAATTGTTAGACCTTTAGAAAGAACACCTTCAGGAAGCATCTTCTCTCCGCTTTCTAAATACAAAATCTTATTCTCAAATTCATCTTCCTTATCACCCCTGATATTCGGAAGATGAAGCAAATTAACAAGTTCTGAACCTGTCCAAGTCATACGCCCGTAATAAGGAATTGGAATACGCCAAATAGACCGACGAAACGAACGGTAACGAAGTTCATTTACATCAGCCATCATACTAGCTATGATATTACCTAAACCTTTTAGCATTCTAACACCAGGATATACTTCAGTCGCTACAGAAACACAAACTTGAAACGCTGTTTCTTTCCCTAAAAACCGTTGAGTTAACACCTTTGCTTCCGTTTTCTGAAATACATCTAAATCTTTTTCTAATCTCTTTCGTGCCTTTAATTCAGCTTCTTCTTTTTTGATTCTTCTTGTTAATCGATAATCTCGATCTGGTGAAAAGGAAACATCAATCCAAGTCTTTTCTTCCATTCCACTTATAAGCTGTGGGAGTTTATCTGTTTTATATTGGGCTAATGATAAAGATTTTTTCGTCTTTAATTTCATTCTCCCGCCAACAGCACCACCAAACAATTTATTACGCGGAAACGGAATATCTTCTATATTTTGTTCTATGATTTCAGCGTTTTTATATACATTTCGAAACGCTTTAACTAAATAAGCTAAATTCTCTTCTGGTCCACCTAAATAAAATCGAACCTTTTGACTCTTCCCATCTATATCTTCCGGCTGATACATAAGTAATCGGTACCAATCGCGACCCTTCCACAATTGTTCTAGTGGTTTTCTTCCCTCACCATGCACTTGTCTAATCATATCTCCTAATTGATCTACCTTTGCATCATCAGACATATGAGGGATAACTAAAACGTATTTATAAAACCTCTTTTCGAGCCTATATAAAATAATACATCTAGTTATCCAAAATATAGCTCCAATAAATAGTAGGAGTAGACTAACATGTACAACCCTTTTCACAATTGGCACAATCTGAATTAATCGATTTAAAATTTCGTATCTTGTAATCCAAACAAATAATATACCGGATAGTAATAGGAAAAATCGCCAATGTTTTATTAATACATTCAACATGGCTTTCTCCAGTTCTTTTTCAAACTTATTTTTAGATGCCACTAATTCCACTTCCTTTGCATCAACTATGAAGAATTACTCTCTCCTTTTTAATGTTTTTCAAATCTTTTAAATGCTTTTTCTTGTTGCGTCTATGAAATGAATATCCTGATCTTTAAGATACTTAATATACTTTTCTCTTGCTTTCATATACTCTTCTTGATCTTCCAATCTTGTATGGCTGCCATTACAAAGAACGAAAAAAGAAGTTAAGTTCAGATGACTTACTAAGTTTTCACTTTGATCCTTCGGATTAAAAATTTCTTTCGCCATTTCATACGCTTGTGATACCTTATCTACTGAACTACACACTACATACAAACAATGTGAAATTACTGACTCCACATTCTCCTACCTCCTTGCAAATTCAAAATCCATTTATATTCCCTCTGATTTTAATAAAATCCTCATTTCTCACTCCCTCACTCCTTTACAGTTCTCATACACAAATTAGATAGGGCAATAACAAGAATTCTTGTAGATTCCTTACAAGTCAACATAATTGAAAACGCATGATAAGAAGGATGATCTTTTTCTAAGTGATCTGTGATATGTTCCAAAAAACCTTCCTTTTCTTCGCTTTGCAAAACAAATTCTCTTACATCTGATAACCTAGCCTTTTCCTTATACTTATCTTTTACGTAAAGAATGGCTCCACTTAAAAATGATTGTGTTGTTCTTATCCATGTTAAGCCTGCGCCTTCATGAAGTACCTGTTTTGTCATTTTTCTAGCGAGTTCATACGCTTGTTTTTTAGTTTGAATACCAGCAATTTCATTAGAAACGATCATTAATTCCACCCCTTCATTGTTATGAAATTTTTACATAATAAAACTTACAACACCTATAACTACACCCCAAAAGGGAAGGGCAATGATTAAGCCATTTTTACATCCCTTCGCAAAAGCTAAAGGATCATCATCTTGATACACTTCTCCTGATAAACGTTTCATATTATCTCTCCTTGAAATCTGTTTCTACTCTCCATAAAAAACTACAAGTGACATAACCTATTAAATAAATCATCATAAATTTCATTAGAAGATCAATTATTATAGAGCTCACTTTTCGTTCCCCTCTCCCATTGCCTGTAAAATACAAGCTATTAGTAAAAGTGGTATTAACATTAATAAAATTCCAATCTCTCGACATTTTGTAAACATCGAAATCCACCCCTATTAGAAAAGAACTATAAACAGCCCCTTCCTTATGTTTTCTTTCAAATTAACTAACTCCCCTTATACCTCCATTCTTTCCAGAAGATATCTATATAAAAAGGTGACAGTATATCTCAAATGGAATTGAAATATTGTCACCCTTTATTGCTAGGTACTAGCAAGCGATATTGAAGTCTACTAAGAACTCCGATTTAATTTAAACCATCATTTACTTACTATTGAACATTTTCTAAACTGCGATCTTAACTCAAACGATATTTGCTCATTCTTTCCGTACACTTCAAGACCGCTTATTATCTAAAATAAACTTGTCCTACACCTGAACGAGTACTTTGTATTGATACATCAAAGGTACCTATACCTCTTTCAAGTAATTTAAACGAATTATATTTATACTTCCCTTTTATAGTGAAAGTAAGAGGTTGATTAAATTGTACTTTTCCTTGTGTATATTCCATCTTCCAATCTTTAGAATCCATATTGCTATCCTTTAATTTTTGATTTACTTTACTGATTACGTCAGGAGTAAAGCCCCCATCCCTCTCTGCTAAACTTACAGCATATTCACTAATTTCATTCGCCTTAACGTTAACAACTGTTTGTCCTGCAAATTCTACACCAAAGACAATAATGAACATTAACGACAAGAAAAAAACAACATATGTAACTGCTTGTTGCATGTATATGTTTCTCCTTTCTATAAATTAAGAGAAAAGGACGGATTAACCGCCCTTTCAACTAAAAACTTATTTTGACCATCCAGACGGTTCACTCTTAGCGCCGCCAGTAATTGAAGTAAAGTAATTAGATACATTAAAAGTACCTGACTTTAATGCTGGGTACATGATAACTAAAACTACAACTGCCATTCCAAGTCCAATGTAAGTCCATGAAACCTTATTTGATGTTTCATCTGAAGACTCATTTTTCAACCATTGTTTTGTACGAGTTAATAAAGCTGAACCCTTCCCCTTACTTGATCCTTTTAATTCTTTAATTTCTAATGTTTTCATAAATAAATTTCTCCTCTTCTTTTAATAGATTTATTTGATTAATTAAAACCTCAACTAACTATCTCTTGCTTTATCAACTAAGATATTGCAAGAAATATTGATTTGAAGAAAAGCTTGTCCTGAAGTGACTTATAATACATGAAAATCACCTCCTTTCTTTACGATTTAGTTAAAACATATGAACAAACTTTTCATAAATAGATGTAAAACTGAAACCTATAACAAATACAATAATGCACAAATATGTAGAAATAAGGTATTTGAAGACCATACCTGGCCGCGATGCAACTAACGTTTCATAAGATTCAGCCCGTAGTCTTCTCATTAACTTAATTTGATTATTAATTATTTCTCTACTCTGACTTTCATCCATAACCATTGCTTGTTGTAAAGCAACCATAAATTGATACGCTGCTGGTATATCTACCTCACGCGCAAACTCTAGATATGGTTCAAAATTACCTGGTTCGAGTTCAATTTGTGCAATTAGATTTTCTACTAATGGCCTTAAATTATCTGAAGCATATTCTATTGATCTCTTAGTAGCTTCATAGGCTGTATATCTACCAATCATATAAGCCAAAGAAATCATATATTCCGGTAATTCAAGCTGCATTCTTAATTGTTTCGCTTTAACGTTACTATTAAGTTTAGATTCCTTCACATAAAATCCCATAACAGCAAATACCAAAGCTAAAGGGAAAATTACTATTTTTAAATCTGGAACATAAAATATTAAACTAGCTATAACTAAAAAATTTATAATTGAGAAGGTAAGTTTACTAATAATAAACTCCATTGGTGTAAGACTCGAATTAACTTTTTTTAGCTTTTTCTCTAATTCTTTTTCACGTTCTTGTGATATCCAATTCTTCTTTAATTTTAAAATTGGATACAATATTGTATACAAAATAGGTTGTCTTTTATTTGCTACATTACTTTTTTTTACAATGCTATAAATCTGAAACCTTTTACTTTTTTGTCTTTCCAGTACCAGGTTGTAAGCCACTAATACAAAGAGTAAGACTAAGATAAATAGTAAAATCAAAGGATATAGATTCACTCTATCACCTTCTTATTATTTTATTTTTGTGATATCTTCTGTAGGATCGTAGAAAGAATGTTTCTCTATTTTAAATGCACTAAATATGCATACTACAATTATTGCTAAAAGAATGAACCTTCCTTGTATTGTCCTTGCAAATACAACATAATCATCAGCATTGATCGCCAAGGCTGCAACCGGTAATGAAGCAAGCATTATAGCCGTTTGCTTAAATGTTCTCCTTTGTGGTTGCATACCTGATTTTAATTTTGCACGGTATATTTTTTTATCTTGAAATTCATGTGCAATATTTAAAAGTATGTCATCCGTATCTTTACCTGTTTTTGATATAAGGTCCAACATATCATGAAAGAGCTTAATATCTTTGTAATTATATTTTTGTACGAATGAATAAAAGGCATCTTTAATGCTTTTTCCATCTTCCGTGTATAGGATTAAACATCGTTCTACATCATCCTTTATAGGAGATTGTAGTAACGGTAAAACACTCTTAAAAGCCAATGTCATATTTTCATGTGTAGAAACTGCATTCGCTACAGCTTCTAGATAAACCATTAACTGATTTTCCACATATTCTTCGTATCTCTTACGTTTATAAAATCCAATGATTGGCGGAAGAGATACCCCTACTAACACCCCGAATATTGTTGTACTTAACGACATAAAAAAACCATACAATGCAACGGCTCCAACTAGGGTCCCTACAATTAGTATGATTTGATAATCCCGGAGGGATAAATTCCAATTAAAATCTTTACTTTCCCTCATAATATAGTTAGGACTGATCCATTTATACAATCCTTTTTTCTTTAAAAACTTCACTATCTTACCATCATCTTTTTCAGTCGTAACAAATAACTTACTTCTATTTTTTCTCTGAATTAAATTAATTACTAAATTAACTACAAAGAATAAAGAAACTGCCATTAAAAAATATGGAAGATAATTAAGAAAACCCAATTAACGTTCCCTCCCTTTTTCTACAGGGAGTTCCTTTGCAACCTCAAGTTCTTCTGTCTTGATCCCTCTAGATTTCATCCTTTTAATCATCTTTTCGCTCATTTTTCCTTCTCGTTGATGAAAACCATTTATTAAATACTTGCCATCCTCTAGTTCCTTAAATTCGGTTACGTTAAATGTGTATAAAGGTGTATAAATTAGTTTTCCGTCTTCATACCCAATATACTCTACCAGCTCAACAAGTCTTCTTTTTCCATCTTCCATAAGTTCAAAATGCATACCAAAATCAAAGTTCTCTGCGATACTTTGCTGTAAGTATTCTTTAGATATATTAACAGCCTCTAGACATAGACTAGAATATCGTTCTACACTTTCAATAGCACTTGGGGAATGTAAACTTGTAGCAAGCCCATGACCCGTTTCAGCTGCCTTTTTTGCTCCCCATGCTTCTCTTCCACGTAGCTCATTAATGAATAAAATCTTTGGGTTTTGTCTGACAGCACTATTTAACAAATCATCAATGGTAATGGAATTGGATGCATCTTCTCTTTCTCTTGTTAGCCATGTTTTTACATTCCAATCTTTTGAATAAATATGTTTCAGATTCATTTCATCTATATCTTGCATAGCAATGAGTTTATCTGTTTTCTTCTTATGTCCAATAAGATATTTCATAAATTCTGTTTTACCAGTACCAGTTTCTCCACTAATCAAAATTCTCGCTCGCGACTTCATCATAGCACCGAATAAAGGAATCATTTCAGCACATGCCAATCCATCACTTACAATATTTTGATCGTTAATCCTTAGTGTTTTACTAAATTTCCTAATGGCTAATGAAATACCATCCTTTGATATGTCAAAACCTACTACACTAATACGCATGTTTGGAAAATCAGCGTCACACCTTGGCTTACTATGTGTCCATGTTTGTCCAGAGGCATTTACAAACTTATTACAAAGTGCCATATATGCCTCTTTACTTTTAAATGTAACATCTGAAAGATAGTCTCCTTTTTCTAAATCCTTTATCCATATTTCATCCCAGTTATTACATATAATATCCGTTACACTGTCTTGCTCCGAAAATGGCTCTAAAACATCCAGGCCAGCTACAGCATCTACAATTCCTTTAGCAAGTTGCTCTAAAGTAAAGCCTTCTATATTAGGCTGCGTTGTAATAAATTGAGAAACTACATCCCTTAGCGCTTCTTTTTTCACTTCATCCCCAAAAGATTCTTGAATTAACTCTTTATGATCCTCTAGCAAGTATTTTTTTACTGTATCAATTAAGTCTTGTGGTATTTCCTTAGTAGAAGGTGTAGATGTATGACCGCCAGATTTAATATTATAAATGTATTTTTCTACATCTACTTTTTCTGGAGTTGAGGATGTATAACCAAACTCTTCTAAAGAAATTGTGTTTTTCATATATCTCACCGCCTTTAGCTCATTTAATTTTATTTATTCACTAAAAATCGAAATCTATTTTGTTCATTTCTAATAAAGCACCCTATTTTTTTAGCGATTATTTTTGTATGCTCATCTATTGTTTCCGAACCAGGTATTAAAGAAAATTCCATTTCAGTTCTTTCCGGATCATAAGGAATACAAGTTGCCACATCAAAGTCTACTAACAATTTATAATCTTCCGCATCGATTTTGTTGCTACATAAATTAAATACATGTACCCACTCTTTATATTTGAAGTCGGCCTTATTAAATACGTTTGTTATGCTCTTGTATTTCGATACAACTATTGGATTGCCTGTTAAAATGCTTACGACATTATCACACTTACTTAAAATAGGTAATCCAAAAATACTTTCTATTTGATTAGGTAACTGAAGTAGTACAAAGTCATAATCAAGCGCCTTTAGTTTACTAATAAAATTATTAATGAACTTCTCTACCTTCGTTTCTACACCTGTTTCAAAACGAGGAAACCCCCTTTCTTTGAAGTCCTTACTAAAGGTCAATACCTCCATATTATTTGGAAACCATGAAAACCTCTTACTATCCCCGACATCATCCTTTTTCAAAACATACTTCTGAATATCCATTCTGTTTTCTAGAATTGCCTTTTCCATAAACAATTCCATATTCTTTTCCCGATGAGATATTGCCGTTTTATGAGCAAAAGTAGCATTTAAATAATCTAATTCTATATAAAGCACCTTTGAATTAGAATTTGCTATTACCTTCGTTAGAGATTGGCCAATTGTTGTTGCACCTAATCCTCTTTGCGCACCATATATTCCAATAATTTTCCCCATTTTAAAGACCCCTTCCTTACTTTATTTTATAAGATTGATCCTGAATCCACTTTGTAATTAAATCGTCATTCGTTCTTTCAACATTGGCATTATAAGATTCACCAGAAGCAACAGGAATAATTTCACCAATTAAGGCTCCCTTATTTAACAATTGATTTTCTTCATCTGAAACTGCGAAAGTATAAATTTTAGCAAGCGGACGATTCTTCGCCTCATTATTTAAATTGTCTTTGTATGATCCATCAACTTCTACACTCTTAGGATCAAATACATTTGTAGCATTACTATCTTTTACTGAAGTTACCCTAACATGTTTTGCAACACGCCCAAATATAGGCTTTTCAGTATGATCCGTTTCATTCTTCACCGTACCTTTAAAATACAGGTCTACATAAGAATCTGGGATAATGCTATTACCAGATGATGTTTCAATATCTACCAATAACGGAAAAGCTACTTCATTTTTCTTCAAATTTAATATAGCTGCATCCGGCAATTCATCCTTTGGAACTACTTTGTCCTTGAACAATAAAGAGTTCTTTGAAACTCCAAATCCGTTTACTGTATACTTACCTTCTAAATCTTTTATATTTGTAATAGCATTAGGAGCAATTGCATCACCAGGAATGACCCTCTCTTGTAACATATCCTTTGTAATTTTTGTTCTTGGTGGAATATCAACTTTACTGTAATAAACCTTAGTAGGATTTATCGCACTATTAATTCTGTAATTTTCATATCCTGCAATTGTCGCTACTAAGCCTACAGCAATTAATAAACTCACGGTTTTCTTAGGAAGCTTTTTCACCAATTTCTTCAACTCCTATTTCGTTACTTTTTTCGCTTCAAAAATCATATTTTCAAATTGTCTAACTGTCGTTTGATCATCCGGTTCTTTTAAATATTTCTTAATAGGAATAGCAAAAGTGTTGTATGATTCGACTCCAATCATTGCTGGTTGAGAGTTAATGGCATAAATATTTAATCGTTTTTCACCATCATGGAAATTTGACTGATTAACATATTCTCTAATCAGGGTTTCTTTAACCACTTTCTCATTAATGGTTATTTCTTCATCAACTCTTAATTGACCCATATTAATTCCTTTTGACATGGCTGTAGCTGTTGCTTGATGTAAGCTATTATCTTCATTTGTATCCGCTGCAAACATAAAACCGGTACTTGCTGTAAACAACATAATCCCGATCAACACCAGCATTATTACAACAAATTTTGGTGGTTGCATTGATTTGTACACCTCACCAACATATTTTTTCGTATACAAAAAGCCTGTTCTAAAAGCTAATTCCACTTTCAAAACAGGCTTTCTTATTATTTAAAATTAAATCTCGTTAGGAAATCACTATTCAGATTAACATCTGAACCATGCGTCTTGTTATATTCTTTAATTTGCTTATACATTTCTGGAGTAATTTTATAACTCTCCATATGATACCCTGTTGGAATATCTTTTGGATTTGGATATTTCCATGTATTCCACCAGTCCGATAAACTAGTTAACATATGTTCTTTGTTTTTCCAGTTCCACCCTACTTGCCCTGGGAATGGATTTTGTGGATTTACAGAGCGTTTAATAAAATCATCATTTCCTTTTTTATCACCAATCCCTGAACCTTCCACTTCAATTTTTCCCGTAAGACAAAGATTTAACTTATTAACACCCGCACCATAAGCCATTGCTTTAAATGAATATGTTCCATCTGCTTGTGTAAATTCGGTATACCACTTTCTCCCGCCATCTAAAATAGTTTCATTAGGATTGTATTTAGGATGCTTTTTATAGTTATCATTAAATACATTTCCTGAAAACTTTTCAACGTAAGTATGAGGTAATGACCAAACTTGATTGTATCCTCCTAGTGTTTCATCCATTGGTACTTTGTATCCATCTTCTGTTTTTGAATACTGTTGATGTTTAACCATTGTAGGAAGGAAAGACGTTGTACTCTTCACACCCGTAGCATGACTTGATGAATCTTCATTTGTGTAGGTTGTTTTCACTTCATAACTAAATCCATATCCTGCTCTTATTTTAGGCTTTGATATATTCACAATACTACCCGTTAAGCGTTCATATAATGTGTCCCTATCTCCTGCGTTATTAATTGTACGCACAACAGCTGTTACCGTAGCTGTAGAATTAGGCTGTGAACAAGTAGAGGTTTCATGTGAAGCAACATTAATTGGAGTATCCAATTTATTATTATTAAAGTTTGTTTTTAATACATCTTTACTATTATCATATTTTCGCGGCTTAGGATTGATCTCAGCCTCAATTTGTCCTGAACTTGGTACTTTCCAATCATAATACAAAACTTTAGATTGTCCTTCGGATAAATTGACCTTCTGTTGTCCTACTATATTATCTTGGAACCTGAGAACAACATTTGGAGTGGTGTTTTTATATTCACTCTCTAATTTATCTAATCTATCCCTTTTATTCTTCTCTTTATTTAATTTTTTTGTTTCTGTACTAATCATGGTTAATATTCTATCAAGATTATATTCATACGATGAACAATCACGGGGAACACAATGTTGATTTCCTTCTTCATCTATTGTACAAATTCTATCATATCGACAAAATTTCAATTCTTCCCTCGCGTCTTCTTTTCTGTCCTCTAATCTATCAAGTTCTCGCTCTTGATCCTGGATTTTCCGATCTAATTCTTCTCGGTATTTTTTTCGTTCTTCCGAAAAATCAGCTCTTGAAACCTTAACCGGTGTTTTTACAGAATCACCAGATTCAACTGTTTCACCCTCAATACGATCTACTGAAAAATCCATTTTGTACTTAAATGTATCTTCATCGCCTTCACCACCTGGAGTTGGTGGTTTCTCTTTGTCACAACCATTTCCCGAAATAGTAAAGGAAGTTTTCTTTTCCTTCGCTGGTCTTTGTACAGCGTCATAGACTTGTAATTTCGCTTCAAACTTCCCACAAGTCGTTGGTTGCCATCTTATAGGGCTACTTGACCCTTTCCCTCCAAAATATCCAGCATCGCCCTCTTCTGGCTTCTCTGAATCCTTCTTAGGATTAGAACGAATATATCCTTCTTTAGTATCAATTTCAGAACCATCTTTATATATTTTCAGAACCCATTTTACTCTATTTCGCTCCCCAGCCATTTCCGCATAAGGATTTATAGTTTCTGCTCCCATATTATTATCTGTATATCCTTTATTTTTGGTTACATATTCAAAACCTTCAACTTGGAAATCTACTGTATTACTTTTAGGACCGTCAGATGCTTGGAATTTTTTTATATCCGGAAAACTAGTACGTACAATAAAGATATTAAATTTGTTAATATCCTTATGTAACCCTGCACCTGCCATACCACCTGAAAGATAAGCCATATCCCTAATCCAATAGAATTTACCATACGACTTCGGAAACGCAACACTTGTCACTTCATAAGGTAATATATACTTTAAAACAAAATCTGGATTCCCCCAATACTTTTGCGAAATCACTTGGGAGTTTACTCTTTCCACTTCTGTAATCATTCTATTACCTATAGTATTTCCGCTTCCAATATATCCATCGTTCGCTATATTAACAAAAGGTTCACTATAATCAACGGCCTGTACCAAGTTAGCTCTTTGGTTTCCCCAATCAAAACTACCATTGTAAAGAGCTGGGTAATGAAGATCAGCTGTATAATAAATATCAGCTGGTGCATTAGGCGGTAAAAATTTACCTGGCCTTAAATACTTTCCAGGCATTTGCAAATCCTTGTTAATTATCAAGGTTTCATTCTTCCCATCATAAAAAGGAATATCACTATTCCGTGCATATGCAAAGTTAGGAATAAATAACGAAATAATGAAAATACATAATAATAATTTTGATTTTATTTTCTTCATTATCTTCCTCCTTTTATATTTCGAGGAATATTTTTAATTTCTAATAAAAAAGCCGTTTTAGTAAGTTACTAAAACGGCTTTTTTCATTATTTTTTTGTGATTTGAATTGAAATCATTTGGTCTTTCATTGTTGGACTGATGTGAATTTTATAATTCCCTTTTTCAACATCCTTAATATTTTTTGGTGCTAAGGATATATCTTGAATTTCTTGATTTAAATTCACATTTGGATTTACAAGTGTAACAAAACCTTTAGCAAGTTCTACAGTAGCATTATTTGATGCCATGAAAGTAATTCCAAAATCATCTGCATTCATACCAGATAACATAAATTGCTCTTTTGAACCATCTACTAATTTTACAATTGCTCCTACTTCACTATACTTCAAGTTTGTTCCATACTTGCTATTTATATTTTTAACAATTTGTTGAGCGTTAGTAGATGCTGCTTTATTAATAGCTTCTGACCCATCATACCAAGCTTGTGTAAATGTAAAATCATTCGTTGCTAAATTTGTTTCTAACCATTCTGGAACGTTAACTGGTTTAGTTTCTTCTCCAGTGTTTGGTTTTTCCTCTGGCTTAACTTCTCCGCCAGTATTCGGTTTTTCTTCTGGCTTAACTTCTCCGCCAGTATTCGGTTTTTCTTCTGGCTTAACTTCTCCGCCAGTGTTTGGCTTTTCTTCT
>NZ_JAKUFR010000106.1:0-13866 GCF_022663555.1 Bacillus cereus group sp. BfR-BA-01381 | reverse complement strand
CAGTCGGCCCAGTCGGTCCCGGTGGACATTCACACTCTCCAGTTGGCCCTGGTGGTCCTTCCGGTCCTTGAATACCTTGCACACCTTGAGGTCCAGTCGGCCCTGGTGGTCCCTCCGGTCCTTGCATTCCTTGCACACCTTGAGGACCAGTCGGCCCTTCGAGTCCTTCTGGCCCTTGAAGCCCTTGGATACCTTGAGGTCCAGTTGGTCCTTCTGGTCCCTCCGGCCCTTGAATTCCTTGTACCCCCTGAGGTCCAGTCGGCCCTGGTGGTCCAGGAACTCCCATTCCGGTTCCGGATCCAGTTGGCCCTGGTGGTCCCGGTGGTCCTTGAATACCTTGCACACCTTGGGGCCCAGTCGGTCCCGGTGGTCCTTCTGGCCCTTGAAGCCCTTCCACGCCTTGAGGACCAGTCGGCCCTTCGAGTCCTTCTGGTCCTTGAAGCCCTTGTACACCTTGAGGACCAGTCGCTCCTTCTGGTCCTTCTGGCCCTTGAATACCTTGTACACCTTGAGGTCCGGTCGCTCCTTTAGGTCCTGGAAATCCTCTAGGTCCAGTCGCGCCAGTAGGACCGGGTATTCCGGTAATATTTAATAGAGAACTATTCAATATTCCTTGCAAAATTAAGTTAAATGTTTGTTGTAACAATGGGTCCGATATATTGGAACAACTAATGAGCGAAGATAAATTTTGGAATAGAAATTGAAATAACGCAGAGATTTGAGTAAGCGATGCAGTGGGTAAGGAATTAATTAATTGAGTTATAGTTCGTATAACTAAATTTCTATTTGGAGTATTTGGTTGCACTGTAATAATTAAATCGTTTAATGCCTGTAATGCAGATTGGAGTATTTGTATAGTTGTCGGATTTGGCGTGGTAAAGAAAGAAAGGATTGCTTGGTTTAATTGGTTAATTAGGGACAATAATTCTTGTTGCTGAGAAAATGAGAAAAAAACAGGTGTACAACAATTACTTTGATTGCAAGAGGATATAGAAATAAAACAGGGAAATTGGAACTTTTTGCACGGGTCGTTTGAGTTTTGATTATTTTTCATAATTACCTCCTTTTAAAAAATTTAAATAGTAAGTACATTTGATAATCAATATTTGCTTCTAATTGTAATGTGTTTATCAGTATAAGTTATATGTGAAATACCTAGGAACATTTTTTAAAAGTATATGTAAATAAAATGGAGGTGTTCTTATGAGACTAGTAATATTGTAAAAATTTGATGATAATTATAAGTTTAATTAAGTTAGAGTCTAATGAAGTTCCATTTAGAATTTTATGTAAGGTTATTCATTTTTTTATTATGCTTTAAAAATTCAATCATGTTTAATAATTGAAACGAGTAATTGAAATATGAAATTGAAGATATTAAAAGAAAGAATAAAATGAGAAACTTACTAAAAGTTAACGTGCTAATTTTCAGCACTTCCTAAAAAAAGAATCATACTATGATTTGTAATAGCTTATATGGAAGTGAGTTGGAAATAATGTTTTATTCATATTTTGCTAATCAACCTAGTATGCGCCCAGCGTATGGTACATCAATCACGTTTAGCGGAGCACAAAGTACAGTTCAAGCTGTTCAACAAGCGTTACAAATGCAACAACAAATGCAAATGCAGCAACAAGGTATCCAGCCTTATTATTCATCCATGGAGTATTTTTATCCAGTGCATCAAATCACACCGTATGGAAGTTCTTTTCTTACAATCCCATATGGAACTGTATTTAATTTATAAATGGAAGGTTTAATTAGTAGGGAGCTGGTAACCCAAACCGAGTATTAACCATCATCAATTGGATATATACGGGAAACCCAGCTCCCACTTACCTTTATGGCATATGCCGAATTTTTAGGTAGCAGCAAATAGCTGAAACAATTGAGGGGGATGAGTGTATATGTAAGCGTCAAATCGTTCCATCTACAATTTGTAAATAGCTGATGAGAGAAACTTTATACATACTCTACAAGTGTTTTTTTGATAAGAAAATATCGATAGAAGAAAGAATGAGAATTATCTTATCATGACAAATGATGGATAGTGACACTATATGAAAGGATACATGAACATTTACTAACGCGAACCAGGACGAGAGGTAACAAATATGTTTCCTACTATTGATATCGTTTGGTACGACGTTAATACAGGATTAGAGGGGAAGCAAACGAATGATGAGGGGATGTATGTAGCACCGATTGGCTTTCCAGCAGATATGATTTCAAGGCCAAGTGGTGCTTTTGAAAGTGATTCACCTCATGAGGAACAATTTATTGATGTGTTAAAGTCATTACAGAAGCATGAAAATTTAGCAGTGAAGCTATCTAGAGCGAAAGTATTAGAGTTGTTAAAGCGTATTTCTTTCCTTGAAAAAAATGGGATAAAAACATATGGGGTAGTTGTAACAGGACCTAAAGCAGAAGTTGAAAAATTAATGAGCCATGAAAAAGTTAGAAAATTGAAAGTAGGTGAAGCGAGATTATGGAATTGGCATTCTTAAAAAAAGAAAGAATCATATGTATAAACAGGAAACGTGGATGGGGACTATTTCATTAATTATTGCCTTTCTGGCGTTATTGTATTTGAACAGTATATTGCTTATACAAGAAACATTTATAGGTAAAGATTTTCTGCAAATAGTTGGTATTGGATTGGTATGCTCAGTCATAGGAATGATCACAAAAAGAAAAAGTCGGAAATATGCATTGTGGGCATGTAGTTTATATCTTTTTATGCTACTGTTTTTTATATTTGGATTCATGTTAGGTTGGATGATAAGCTTTTGACCATAAAAATGTGTGAAAGGACGAATGTAGATTCGTTCTTTTTTATGCATAAAAAGTAAAATAAATAAGGAAAAGATTTATCAAGTTTGAATAGAGATTACTATACTACTAGGTTGTGGTGTTATTGATATGTCTTCCGCTTACGCGTATATAAATAGGCGACAAGTATAGTGGGAAAACAATAGTTCGTCCAAACATTACGAATCTTTTTTACATAATCTGGAGTAATAAGCATGAAAGGGGAATGAGTATGTCTTGCTATTACTACTGTAAGTATTGTAAAGAATATAAAAAGAAACAGCATAACTGTAAGAACGATAGTAAGTGTAATGAAAACAAGGGCAGTCTTGTTCGAGCATCAGCATTTAGAGCTAGAAATACGGTGGATCAAACGGTTCCTGCCAATACTTTTGTAAAGGTATTATTCCAGGATGAACAATTTGATTTAGCAAATGAGTATAATCCAGCAACATCTATTTTTATTCCGAAGACTAGAGGAGTTTACTCTATTATTGGTACGATTGGTTTTTTTCCAAATGATTTTAATTTAAATTATAGAGCTCGTGTAGAAATTCGTGTGAATGGAAACGCAGCAATAGCTATAGATAATGACTTTTTTGGTCCAATAGGTTTTGGAAATGTAGTAAGTGTTTCGACGATTATTCAATTGCATGAAGGAGATCAAGTTGAGGTTTATGCACAAAGTAGCATAGACGGAGTTTTAAGTACTTCGGAAGACGGCTCACATTTTGAAGCAGCAAGATTCCCTTCTCCAATTAAATAACGAAGAGAATAAAATACTTTTCAGTAGGTCTAGTTAATCCCCTGTACCGAATGGTGGGGGGATTATTATTGTTTTTTTAAAATATATAAGTAAATCGATTAAATATAGTTTGTTTCATGAAAATTTCACATGCTAAAGATGTAATGATGAAAGGTAAAGTTTTAAAATTATTTTTTACAGTTTTGATGTTGAAAGGACTATCTTATTTTAAGTATAGATCTTCTGCAAGTAATAAAAAGAGTAAGTAACAAGGTTGTAAAAGTTCTTTGGCGTTACATTTGCTAGTTGCCTAACGGTATAAAAAGATATCTTAATTTATGTCCGTATAATTACAGGCTTTTTCATTACTATATAGAAATTACATATTTAACATCGGTTTGTGCAGGTATTGCTATTGATAATATAACAAGTACACTATATAAAAATAAAATAAATCCTAAGATGAGTAGTATCGAATGAAACTTGAACATATTTGACCTCCTTGAGTATATAAAGAATGTTAATACATCTTTGGTCAATTTAGAAGGAAAATATATTAGATGAATGATGCTTGAATGGATACACAAATTTAACAGAGTAGTGAATGTATAATAAATAAAGGAGTATTGTGAGGGGAACCTTGACTAGATTGTTTACAAAAGGCAGGTCAATTTACCCCATGTGAAATATAAAAGTGATCCGGTTTATATTTCACATGGGGTAAATAAAGAAAGAGCATACATAAAAAGTACGCTCTAAAGAAAGATAGGTTTTATGAGTGGATAATCTCCATACGATAATATATGCTCTGCTAATAAAAACGTGTAAAAAATCAATGGATTATCAATAGAATATCATGAAATAAGTAATTTTAGTCTATTAATAAGGTTGTGTAGTTAACCAAATTGTAAGGATTTTGTATAGAATGGATTAACAACTCGATAATGATCGTACTTCAGTTTCATATTTCGTATAGTTTGGATATTGTGTAATAGTTTGGCATTTAGGTGTGGAAAGTTGATTAATTATAGAAACATTTGTAATTACTTCGTTACAAGGACCGAAAAATGTAACTTTTAATTTTGAATTTGGTGGGACTTTGAAAACAATAGGTTTTTTCTCCATAAAATCAGCTCCTATGATGCAGTATTGTATACTGCGTTTTTTCGTTCGTATTATAAAGACGTACTAATATAATATGAACTTTTAGTTGAGTTGATAATGATATGGAGTTTTATGGAATGGTAAAAATGTGGAAAAAGAGTACAGACTAAGAATATTTTATGGAATGTTTAAATAATATAATATATAAAATTGAAAAATAAGTAATCTATCTAATACACTTTTTTCCTTGCTACATATCATAATAGTAAGAATTGTATTAGGAGGTAATGAAAGAGTGCAAGAAAATGTACAAGCTCAGCTTTCACCGCCGTGGATCACATATTTTAATGAGTTAAAAAATTCAATTGGTGCTGATCCAACTGTTACAGTTGGTCCGTTGATTCCAGTTGGCGGGAATTATATTATTTTGGTGCACGCGTTAAGTGATGAAAAAGCGAGAGCGTTAGCAACGCTCCTAAAATCTTTTGTAGAATTTGGGAATGTAAGTGTAACAGTTATTGTCACTAATAAGGAAAATGACATTGTAAATCCATTTCCATGTCCTCTAGATGCATTTGAAATTGCCCATTTATTTCAAGTGGCGTTAGAAAATAATCCTTATTTTGAACAAGTTGTTGTACAACCACAGCTCCCTGGTGGGTCAAATGTTGTCTTTCCAGTTTTTGCTGCGCAAGTGATTCAATTTTTTAACGATGATATTTCAAATTTATGTCAAACATTTACTGGTGTTGCTGCAAATGTATTTCATGATGTAATGAACGATGACGTTTGTGGTATCCCAATATTATTCTCCACAAGCTGTGTTTCGAGCAGGGAAAGTGCACAATTACAAAATACAGATTTAACACCAAAACTGTTTTATTAAATTGTGAGAAGACATTTTCATTAATAGGAAATGTCTTTTTCGTATGCATTAACGTTACTTTGTAGAGTTATTGCGGGCGATAAACGAGGCTTCCACTGATAAAATTGTTACTGAATCTTATATAGAGTGTAAAGATAGTATTTTTGAATTGAAATATAAAAGAAATGAGAGATAAATTGTTTTTGTTAATATAGAATAATCACACAAAATACAGTAAATTAGCGTTCATACATATGTTTCATCGTATAAAGAAGATTAATTACAAAAAACGAAGATTAGTAGTAATAGAGAAAATAATTCTAGTATTTGTGCAAAAGATAGATTGATTAACTAATTTTATATACTGGTACATAGTTTTTTCACATGAAATGAATTACATCTAGAAAACACATTGTATACACAACAACACTGTATAGTTATTCTTATATAATAATAAAAGTGAGGTATTTGAATTGAAAAAGAAGAAGCTATTTTTAGGAACGATTATTTCATGCGTAGTACTGGCATTATCTGCATGTGGTTCCTCAGGTAACGTAGTAACATCAAAAGTAGGAAATGTTACAGAGAAAGAGTTAAGTAAAGAGTTAAGACAAAAATATGGGGAAAGTACTTTATATCAAATGGTGTTAAGTAAGGCATTGCTAGATAAATATAAAGTTTCAGATGAAGAAGCAAAAAAACAAGTAGAAGAAGCAAAAGATAAAATGGGCGACAATTTCAAATCGACTCTAGAGCAAGTTGGATTGAAAAATGAAGATGAATTAAAAGAAAAAATGAAGCCAGAAATTGCATTTGAAAAAGCGATTAAAGCTACTGTCACAGAAAAAGATGTCAAAGATAACTATAAGCCAGAACTGAAAGTAAGTCACATTTTAGTGAAAGATGAAAAGACTGCTAAAGAAGTGAAAGAGAAAGTAAATAATGGTGAAGACTTTGCGGCTTTAGCGAAGCAATACTCAGAGGATACTGGTTCAAAAGAACAAGGCGGAGAAATAGCTGGTTTTGCACCAGGGCAAACGGTGAAAGAATTTGAGGAAGCTGCATATAAATTAGATGCAGGACAAGTAAGTGATCCGATAAAAACAACTTACGGTTACCACATTATTAAAGTGACAGATAAAAAAGAATTGAAGCCATTTGATGAAGTGAAAGATGATATTCGTAAAGATTTAGAACAGCAAAGACTACAAGACACGACAGGTAAATGGAAGCAACAAGTAGTCAATGATTTATTGAAAGATGCTGATATTAAGGTGAATGATAAAGAGTTTAAAAATACATTTGAATTTCTAGAAAAGAAATAATGACTGTAATTAGAAAAGGGAACCTTTAAAGGTTCCCTTTTCTAATTAGTGTGTGAGTTATAAATAGATAGTAAGACAATACAATATTACATATAAATATTAAGAATTACAATGGAAATTTATGTAATTTATTTAAAGAAGATTAATCATTACTTTATAGAATGTTGATATTATAATGTTTTTTTTCATCTCATTAAATATAAAACGAGTTAATTAATTTTAGCCCGTTATTTGTAGGCGGTAAGATTTCTGTGAGCTAATTATTAGTCAGGAATGAACAAAGCTTGAGTGGTTTAAAGTTTCACTTTACCCCACTTTAATGGGCAGTAAGACCCCCATCTCAAAATTCAGCGAAAGCAAAGAAGTTAGGTGGGGATCAACTGCCCATAAAAGTCCGATTGGTTCAACTAATAATCAGTGTGGGATGAAGAAAACCCCCACTGATTAAAGTTTCACTTTATAGAAGTGGATAAACATAATTTGCAGAATGAAACATACAATAAGATTGAAATATATTGACGCTAAATGAAGTGAAAAGCAGAGCATTCTATTAAGATGGATGTTCTTTTTAGTATGAAATTTTAAGGAGAAGAATGAATACTCTTAAATGAATTATTGAATAGATAAATAAATTATGTAGGGGGAGAAAATGTGAAAGTAATTTTTCAAAGAGAAGACGGAGGGAAAATTTTTGAATCGTATGATGAAGATATAAATAACCTATTAGCTATTTTAAAAGAAACGAAAGGGATTAAGATCGGGATGGTTGAATATGAGGTATTAAAATACGAATTAGAGTATTTTCGAAACCCGAAAAAAGCAGTAACAGAGAGGGAGTTACATATAATAGTACAACCAAAATATATTTAATAATTAGAGTGAATTATTAATGAATAGTTTTATGTAGTATGTACGAAAAGAGAGTGTTTAAATTGCTCTCTTTTCATAGAAATTCATAAGGAACGAATGGAGGTCCATTATAAATCCCTTAAATTTTGTGAGTTCGTTCCTTATAATATATGCTTTCATTTATAGATGGTTGTTAATAAACCTGAAAAAATTAAAACTTTTTAGTTGATCTTTTCACTTCCAATTAAATGGGAAGTGAAAAGATCATTTGATGAAGAAAAAATAAATCTCTTCTCAAAAGAACGTAGGTTCGTGTATAATTAGAACGAATGTTCTTATGGGTGTAGAGAGTATAAGATTTAGAAATAAAGTGAAGCTGTAATTAGCGGGTATTTACGGGGAGTTGATTTTCGACTTACTTTCCTTGTATGTCTTGAATTTTGAGGTGAGAGATTTCCTCCTGTTCATGCAGGAAAAATATGAGCCGAGCAATTATTAAAGAATAATCGAAGCGCGATATGTTTGAAGTAGAATGGATAAATGATCGAGGAGATAGAGAAATGAATGATGTAAAGATGCAAAGAGCAAAAAGAGAATGGGTTCCATTTACAGTAATGTCGGAACAGTTATTAAGTATGCGAAAGGTTATTGGAGAGCAATTTAAAGTACAAAAACCACTCTTAACAAAAGAAGCAAAAGAGGGAATTTCTGATAAATTATTAATGTCATTATTGTCTGAGAAAGAAATATTGGTGACATATTTTGAAGATGGGTACATACTTACAAGCTATATGACAGTTGTACATATAAATCCGCTAAAGCGCATTGTAATGTGTACTGACGCGTTTTATAAAACTTACGTATTTAATACCACGGATATTATTGAAATAACGTAAAGTAAGCTAAAATGTAACTTTTAGCTTACTTTACGTTATGTTAGATGTGGAACAGAAAAATGAAACGAAAAAGCAACTAGCTTCATACTAGCTGCTAAGCCCCAGGGAAAGGGAGAAAAAGATAGGGTACTCCAAAAATTAACAATAGCTGTATAACAGCCTGATTATAGTATGGACAAATTTAAAATTCTTAAACAGAACGATGAAAAAATAGGGTTAAGCTGTACCGACTTGGTTTTGATCCGCAAGGTCAGAATCAAACGTATTAGTCGCACTCACACCATTAAAAGTATTAACAACAAAACCAACGTTGGAAGCGCCAGATCCATTATAAGCCTTCGTGTTTTCTTTCGGAGAAACGTTATAGAAATCACCTAAATTAAATGAACCGTTACTATTTTGTACAACTAAATTCCCTACAACTGAGGGCATAGTTTTCACCCACTTTACAATCATTTGTTAACACTACTATATGGTCTTATAGTCCAAATGGTTCATCTAACAAAAATTGCGGAATAGTAAAACGTTTGAAGTGTAGCTTAATCCCATAATAAAAGTGTGTTAAACTGAATGTAAGGTTACGTAATTGGAAATGATAATTGTATAATTATTATATATGAAAACAAAGGAGGCAAAATGTAATGAATAATGTTATAAAAAAAGTAGATTTAACAGATGCAAAATCAAGTAATCTTGTTGCACTTATTTATAGCAATGAAGTTATATTGATTGAAGAAGCATTTTGTCCAAATGAAATAAAATTAAAGTTTAATGAAATTGCAATTTTATCGGCTATTAAAACGGCGCATATAATGAAAGTATCCATCAGAAAAGAGCTTGACGCGTTTTTTCATGACACGGGTGTTTTATTGGTGAAGCATAGTGGTGAGTATGGAAACAGTCAATCTATCACTATGCATTTTGAACAATTTAAAAAGTTACAACATGAGATTGAGTATTTAAGTAAAAGTATGTAATAAGACAAGATGAAGATTCTTTCATAGAGGTGAACAGTTCTATGTTGAAAAAATGGTTTAAAAATTTTTTAGACGAATCTCACTGTAAACATAAATATAGTTTTATTAAGATGCAGGATAATGAAGATTTCAAAAGTGGTAAGCTAGGTGTAGCTTATGTGTATAGGTGTGAGAAGTGCGGGAAAGAGAAGTTGAAATTTAAAAGCAATAACGAAATAAATAATGATTTTTTTGATATATAGGAAAGAGTAACTGTTATGGGATACTCTTTTTTGTATTTTTAACACATTATAGAATGCACAAAATTAAATGTAGAAAATAAATATGAGTTAAAGGAGGCCATTTATGTATTTCGAAAGCACTAGAAAACTTCTAAATAGGTGATAAGAATGAATCCAAGCGGTTTAAAAGTGACGGGAGCATGGTTTCAAGTAGGAGGAAATCTTACAGCGGCAATTGGGACGACAAGAGGATTTATCGGAGAGGAGAAAGCTGAATCGAAAATTGTAATTGTAGGAAGCTCATTACAAGCCCTCGGGTATATATTGCAAATTATAGCGAGTAATGAAACCGAAGATGAAGGTAAAAGAGAAAATCAAAGTATGTGTTTGGAGAATAAAAGTGAAATGCTCGATAAAATGGGCATTGAGTTATTAGCTTTAGGGAATATATCAAATGTAATAGGAACATATTTTAATATAAAGGAACAATTGAAAGAGAATGATTATCTTATAATTATAGGGAATAGCTTACAATCGATTGGAGCTTTTTTAGGAGTAGAAGCGGCTTTGCTTCAGATGAAAACGGTACAGAAAATAATAATACTAGGCAATTCTCTGCAAAGTTTAGGGGCTGGACTTCAAGCGTATCAAGGCATTATTAATGTGATGAAGAATAGAATCGAAAATGAAGACAGTTTAGTTGATCAGAAAGATGAGAGAATAATAGCACTCATTGGTGTTTGGATACAAGCGATAGGAACTGTTATTTCTGCAATTGGATTAACTATAATAGAGAAAGAAGAAAGATTAGAAAAAATAATCATATGAAATTGTTCATGGAAAGATTGTATGTAAAATTTCAATTTTACATAAGTAGAAAAGTTGAAGTGGTAGGTTTTTTGACATTGAAAGAGAATATATAACAGTAGAACAGTTATTAGTGGTTAATAAAAATATTAGAAATGCAAAAGTCATTGGTTTGTATAGCGTATGGAGAGAGAAAAATACAAAATAAGGAGTTTTCAAGAAATGATGTATTTGTTAGCAATTCTTCTTCCACCTGTAGCCGTATTATTTTGTGGAAAACCATTTCAAGCAATAATTAATTTCATATTAACATTAATATTTTGGGTTCCAGGCGTTATTCATGCGATATTAGTTGTACATGATAAAAAAGCAGATCGGCGTTTAAAAAAACAAATTCAAGCATATGATGAAATAAATAAAAAGAACAGAAGATAGCTGAGTTGTGAAACGATTTTAAAAAGAAAGGGGGATCACCTCCTTTCTTTTTTTATTCTGGTTAAGTTTATATTTTGGTGTAGCGGTAAGAATTTTTAATATAAGTATTGTGATAATTCGTTTTAGAGTGTGCGTTTAGTAAACCGGTGTAAATGTTTTCAGGAACGTTAAAGAAATCATACAGTCCATTCTTTAATTGAATGCGTAAAATCATAGAAAAAGGATTATATCCAACAGCAACTATAGTTTTGGAAATCACGGGAGATAACTCCATCATTACGCAACTCCTCACTTTTCATTTTTAATAATTTCTTATAGATGTTGAGGTTGTGGTGTTGAAATCTTTATAATTAAAGAGGTATTATACTTATATGCAATATATTAAATGTTCGTTATACGTAATTATAAGGAAGTTCACACGAAGTACATATCGTTGTGCTATTTTTATTTCACCTTTGATTTATAAATAAGAAAATATTGACCATTTGAAAAAAAGGTATATTATTTATACGAGGTATTAAAAATTCACTTTTTACATTCTATGCTTTAAGGGGCAGCATTATTAGGAAATATGGAAGTGAAAATAGTTTGTATAAGAAATATTCTAAAATTTATAATCTGTGAATTAGGAAAATATTGAATGCTCCAGGTCAATATACTTTCTTAATTAAATTTATTTTAGAAAGTGACCTCAATATTTTTAAGTAAATCAACGGGAGAATTGAAAGGCAGGAGAAAGTAACATGTCAGAAAATTATCGTTCTCGAGAGGAGCGACGACAAGTTAAAAAGAAAAAACAGCCAGCTTCTAAAACACAAAAACCAAAAGGTAAAACATCATTTTTTCGCAAGTTTTTAATTACTTGTTTATTACTTGGTATTGTTGGTTTAGTGGGGGGAGTTGCTACCTTCTTTGTAATGATTAAGGATGCACCAAAACTTGAAAAAGCAAAACTTGTTAATCCGTTATCCTCAAAAATTTATGATAAAAATGGCGATTTGGTATATGAATACGGGAAAGAAAAGCGGACGAATGTTACGTATGATCAAATTCCTAAATTAGTAGAAAATGCATTTTTAGCAACAGAAGACGCACGTTTTTATGAGCATAGCGGGGTAGACTTCAAAGGTACTGCCCGTGCTGTTTTGGTGAGTCTTAAAGGAGATTACGGTTCACAAGGTGGAAGTACGATAACACAGCAGGTTATTAAAAACTACTTCTTATCGATGGAAAAAACATCGAAACGTAAGGTCCAGGAAATATATTTAGCGTATAAGCTAGAACAACAATATTCAAAACATGAAATTTTAGAAATGTATTTAAATAAAATTAACTTAGGAAACCGTTCATATGGTATCGCAACAGCAGCACAAAACTACTATGGTAAAGAATTGAAAGATTTAACATTACCAGAAGTTGCGATGCTTGCAGGTTTACCGAAAGCACCGAATAACTATGATCCATCGAAACCAGAAAATGTTCAAAGGGCAACAGAGAGAAGAAATGTTGTACTAAAATTAATGAATCGACATGGTTATATTACAAAAGCAGAAATGGAAGAAGCATCAAAAGTACCCGTGGATAAAAATATTAAGAGTGCGGCTGAGCTACAAGCGATGCCATATCCTGCATTTATGGATGCAGTAGTGAAAGAAGTAGAAAAGGAAATACCAGATGTCAATATTGGATCTGATGGTTTAGAAATTTATACAACATTGGATCCAAAAGCACAGAAATTAGCTGATAATATTTTGAATACAAATATTATTAATTATCCAAATGATAAATTCCAAGGTGCTTTCACATTTATGGATACGAAAACAGGAGAGATTCGTGCTATAGGTAGTGGACGTGGTGAAAATAAAGCAGTATTTAAAGGGCATAATATGGCAATTGAATTAGATCGTGCAGCTGGTTCAACTATGAAGCCAATCTTTGATTACGGTCCTGCAATTGAATACTTAAAATGGGCTACGTATCATCAAATTGATGATTCTCCATTTAAATATTCAACTGGACAAGAACTTCGAAATGCTGACAGAAGTCATTTAGGCCCAATTACTATGCGTGAAGCATTAAAAATGTCACGTAACGTTCCAGCAGTTAAAACTGCAAAAGAAGTAGGACTTAATAAATCAAAGGAGTTCTCTGAGAAATTAGGTATTACATTTGATTCAGCACCGAAAGAATCTACAGCGATTGGTACAAACGAAGTATCACCAACTGAAATAGCAGGTGCTTATGCGACATTTGGTAATGGTGGAAAGTATGCAAAACCGCATTTTGTTAAGAAAGTAGTTTATCCAGACGGAAAATCACAAAGTTTTGAGCAAAAACCAAAACAAGTTATAGCTGACTCTACAGCATATATGATTACTGATATGCTTCGCTCAGTAGTAACATCAGGTACTGGTACAGCGGCAAATATAAGTTCTTTAGATGTAGCTGGAAAAACAGGTACAACAAACTATGATTCAAAACAATTAGCGAAATTTAACATTCCAGAAAGTGCAACTCGTGATAGTTGGTTTGCAGGTTATACGCCGCAATATACGATGGCGGTATGGACTGGATATATGAAAGATGGTAAAGACGAGTATATTAGTAGTAAAAATACGAAAATTGCACAACTGATCTTTAAAGAAATGATGAGTGAAATGGCTACAGATAAATCACGCTTTAAAATGCCAAGTAGTGTAATTCAAGAAGGTAGTGAGTTACGTATAAAAGGGGAAAAACGTGATTCTTCTCCAAATACGAGCGTGCCGGACACGACAGAACAACCAAAACAAGATCAGCAGCAAAAAACTGAAGAAGAGAAAAAGCAAGA
>NZ_JAKUFR010000105.1:0-14256 GCF_022663555.1 Bacillus cereus group sp. BfR-BA-01381 | reverse complement strand
TTCGCTAACGCCGCCGCTTTCGCTTTTGCGGCTGCTGCAGCACGACGTTTCGCTTCTTCCACAGTCATACCATCATTTTTTGGTAACGCTTTCTCTTTTTCTTGATTTTCTTCCTCAAGTTTACTTATTTCCGAATCATGTTTCGCAACGAGACGCTTTCTCGCCTCTTCTTTCGCCCGCCTAGCCGCTTCTCTTTTCAAATCCTCTAAATCTTTGTTTGGATCACTCATTTATTCGTCACCTGCTTCCCCGTCTTTGCCTCGTAACGAATTTTTTCTTTTAATTTATTAATTCCATAAATTAAAGCAGCGGGATTTGGTGGGCAACCAGGGATATACACGTCAACTGGTACAATTTGATCTACACCTTTTACAACAGCGTACGAATTTACATATGGACCACCTGCTGTCGCACAAGATCCCATTGCAATAACCCATTTTGGTTCAGGCATTTGATCATATAAGCGCCGAACAATAGGAGCCATCTTCTTCGTTACCGTTCCCGACACAATCATAACGTCCGATTGCCTTGGTGAAGTCCGAAAAAATGACCCAAATCGATCTAAATCATAATGTGATGAACCTACTCCCATCATTTCAATTGCGCAACATGCCAGTCCAAATGTCATTGGCCATAAAGAATTACTTCGCGCCCATCCCTTCAACTGTTCCAATGTAGAAAAAAAGATATTTCGTTCTAATTCCGCTCGCTCATTTGGATGTAATTCCTCAAAATTTATAACCATTGTAACACCTTCTTTTTCCAAGCATACGCTAACCCAACTAGCAACATTACAACAAAAATGAACATTTCAATCAGTGCAAATAAACCGAGCTTGTCATATGCAACAGCCCATGGATATAAAAATAAAGTTTCTACATCAAAGATGACAAACAATAAAGCAAAAATATAATAACGAGCATGAAACCGAATATTTGCATCATGAAAAGGCTCAATCCCACTCTCATACGTCGTCGCTTTCGCTGCACTTGGTTTATTTGGGCGCAGCATCCTTCCTAATGTAAGAGCCACTACCGGAAGCAATATGCCTAATAGCAAGAAGATCAAAACAATCATATAACTATTTTCATATACACTTGCCATTGTGAAACCCTCCCCCCTAAATTAAGAACAAGTTCACTTAGTAAACAATATGTCCTAGTTGCAGTAATTATTATTTTTAAATTTTTCTAAATAATGCAACTATTTTAATCATTATAGCAAACTTCAAATTCCTATGTCGATATGTTGGGGACAGAAACGAGAATTATTAAAATCTATTTTTATAACTGGCTATACCTGTGCAAAATAAGTATAGAAACTATAAAAAATAAAAAGAGGAATTTATATGTATATACCGTGGGTGAGATAAATGAAAAAACAAACACATGTAAGCATTCTTATAAGCATTATATTGTTGTCTATAATGATTCATTACGTGACAATGCCTTTTCTATATGAATACTCATTTCCTTTTCAAATATTAATTGGTATGAGTACATTATTCATTGATATTATCGCTTGTAGTTATATACTTTATTTTTCAAACATGAAAGAAGGGTTACCTCGTTTATTTTGGACCATTTTATGTGTTGGAACCCTCTCTTATTTCATTGGTGATATCATCGTTGCCTATCAACGTTTAATTTTAAAGGACTACTATACATTCGTTGATCCGTCTGATTTTTTTTATCTACTTTTTTTAATTAGCTTTGCATTTGCCTTTCTATATGAAATCATTTATAACCGAGATTTATTAGAAAAGCTTTTTATGATATGTGATATTTGTATTATTGTTACAGCACAGTTCACTTTAAGTTACTACTTACTTATTGAACGAACCATTTACATTTCTTCAACATCCTATATCGACATATTTGTTCAACTTACCTATCCAATGACCGATTTACTCTTTTTTCTCATAGGAATTAACCTTTTATTCAAACCACTTTCCTTATTACCGAAAAAAGTCGGTGCGCTCCTTGGTAGTGCTTTAATTTTGTATGCGACTACAGATGCGATTTATGCTTATATTAAATACTTCACGCCCGAATATTCTATGTTTACAATTACTCCACTCTATCAAGTAACTTTAGTGCTAGTAGCAATCGCCTGTATTCTTCATACAAAAGAACCTGAAAAACAAGAACAAGTGCTATTAACACCTAAACTTGGGGAATCAATCAGATTATCGTTACCTTATATTTCTGTCATAATGCTTATTGTTTTCATATTAGTCGAATACGTTTTTGCGCCTATTGTAGTAATCGGGCTTATGATAACTTTCTCCTTCGTTCTCATTCGCCATAGTTTAGTTCGCAAGCAAAATAAAATATTATTATTAGCCCAAATGCAATTCAACTCAGAACTCGAAAAACAAATTGAACTGCGTACAGAAGATTTAGTAGAACAAAAAAATGAACTATATCATAACCAACAAATGTTTAAATCTTTATACGAGCATCATCCAGATCCCATTTTCACATTAGATTTATACGGTAATTTTCTTAAAGTGAATAACGCTGGTACGACTTTACTCGGTTATCAAACGAATGAATTATTAAATCAACCTTACTATTCACTTACGTATGAAGAAGATTTGGAAGAAATCATTAATGCCTTTCATCGCGTAAAAAAGGGGAAATCTATTTCTTTAGAAATACGGGCATATCATAAAAATAGAGATATTTACTACTTGCATGTGACAGCTGTTCCTATCTTTTTAAAGGATCATATTTCTGGAGTTTATTTAATGATTAAAGATATTACGGAAAGCAAACAACAACAGGAACAAATTAATTTTCTAGCATATCATGATACGCTAACAGAGCTTGCAAATCGACGTGCATTTCATCAATATGTAGAACAAGCAATTGCGCGATCCAAAATATCAAAAATGCCTTTTGCTGTTATGTTTCTTGACCTAGATCGCTTTAAAGTTATTAACGATACCCTCGGTCACAGGGTAGGAGACCTTCTATTAATTGCAGTAGCAAAAAGACTCGAAAGTATAGCGACATCCAATATGAAGCTTGCCCGATTAGCTGGAGATGAGTTCACACTCCTTATCGAAAATTATAAAAAGAGGCCAGATGTAAAAAAAATAGCTGATACAATTGTAGCAGCCATGAACGAACCATTTGAAATTGAAAATCAACATTTACAAATCTCACCGAGCATCGGGATAGCAATATATCCTGAAGCAGGTGAAGATCCGTTATCGATTTTACAACATGCTGATATGGCCATGTACGAAGCAAAAAATAAAGGGAAAAATGGTAGCTCTCTGTACACGAAAGAATTGTATAAAAAAATGGAACGAAAAGCTCGAATTGAAAAAGATTTACCACTCGCTTTAGTAAACGAAGAATTTTATCTCGTCTATCAACCACAAATTGATATTACGAAGAAAAAGATCATTGGTGCCGAAGCATTGCTACGCTGGAAACACCCACTCCTAGGTGATATTCCGCCATGTGAGTTCATTCCAATTGTAGAGGAAACTCCCCAAGTCATTCCACTTGGTCATTGGGTATTAAATGAATCTTGTCGTCAGCTAAAAATATGGCATACTTTTGGCTACAAAGATTTAAAAATAAGTGTTAACTTATCAGCTAAAGAGTTCCAGCAAAATAATTTAATCGAAAATATTTTACAAATAATAACAGACGTTAAAGTCGATCCAAAAGATGTAACACTTGAGTTAACAGAACGAATTGCAATGATCGATGAAAAGGAAACGTTATCCAAGCTAAAACAATTAAAGGAATATGGTATCCAAACGTCCATTGATGACTTCGGAACCGGCTATTCTTCTCTTGCTTATTTATCCATTTTCCCTATTGATACATTAAAAGTACCGAGAGAATTTACACAACTCGCCGATCATCGCCCTGAAGAAAGGGCCATCGTTTCCACTATCCTTTCTCTTGCAAATACTTTGAACCTATCTGTCGTTGCTGAAGGAATTGAAACAGAAAAACAACTTAAGTTTCTACAAAAGAACAACTGTAAATATATGCAAGGTTACTATTTCAGTAAACCACTTACTAGTCATCAATTTATAAAATTTCTACAAAAAACACCCAGTATGAACCAATAGCTCATACTGGGTGTTTTTATCATGCTATTTGCGGACAGTAAAACGATTCATCGACGCAGAGTGTCCCGCTCACTTTACAATGTCGGAATTTTTTTCTCGTAATATTCCTCTGCAATCTCTTCATAAAAGGCTGCTGACGTCGTATAAAAATATGGAATTAGCCATAAGAATCCAATCCCTAGTGTAATACAACTTAATATAAACCAACCAATAAAGCTCAAACATAAAATGAAATACTCCATCTTATGCCCATCCATCATACGACGGCTTTCTGTAATCGCTTGATTTATAGAATACTCAGGGTGATCATTTATTATAAAGTACGTCATCGCATAAGAAAATGATTTAATAATGCCTGGAATGATAAATAGTAAAAACCATAAGAAAATATAAATATTTACTACTATATATAATAAAAATGACTTTATAAACTTACTTCCTTCTGTAAACCATCTGAATATATGCCCAATACGTGCGTCTTTCTCACGAATGATATGCAGCGCTAAATAATAGCCACCTAACGTCAATGGACCTACCATCAATATTGAAATAACGTCTACTGAAAATGAGCTATTTACTTCTTTCCAATCCCAAACCTGAGAGAAAATAAAATCAATACTAAAACTAAAAGCTGAAATAAGAATCGAAATCAGTAATGTTGCCCCGACAGCTAATCCCCATTTCCCTTCTAATGAATCCAGCGCTTCTCCTTTTAAATCACTAATCATGTTTAGCCTCGCCTCCTATACACAATAATTCTATTAGTATAGCATATTCCTACTGCAATTCACCCTTTGAAATGTAGCGATAAAAATGCGCTGTCGTTGTACTCACATACGGACTAAGCCATAGAAAACCTATTCCAAGTGTAAAAATCGCTAAAATTGCCCAACCGATAAAGCTTAGCCATAAAAGAAATAGATCTAATTTGTGCCCCTTCATCAGATTCTTACTTTCTTTCATTGCCTGCGAAACACTATATTCTGGTTTTTCAACCATCACATAATATGTCATCGAATATGAGAAATACAAAATAGCCATTACAACAAACGAAATAGCTAATAAAACAAAGAAAACAATTATGAATGATGGGTTTGCACTCTCATCAAAGAATCCTAATATCCCACATACAATCGTTCCTAGCATTGGAACCCATGTACCTGTATATAACAAAATTGCAAGCATAGCCCACATTGTTTTCATCATTCTTTTAAAACCACGAAATCCTTCAAATAAATAATCAACTCTAGCATCTTCTCGTTTACTTATTTGTAGAAACAAATTTGTATAACCGTATGAGGTAATGCCATAAGCCGCATAACTTAAAATTATCATAAGGCAGTAAAAAAACCCAAACGTAATAGCAGCTCCAATTGCCATCGTGTCTTCTTCAATGGAACCAGTTGAAATAGACAATAAAAGAACTATTATAACTACTGGAATTAATAGTATAAGCATTACAGCCATTGAAACGACATAACTTATAATATGATATAAAATCGTTGATCCAACACCTAGTCCCCATTTTCCTTTTAAAGATTGCAATGCTTCTCGTTTCATTTCACCAATCATTTATTCATCTCCTTTATAAATTGTTGTACATTTTCTACTTATACGAGCACTGATATAATTATACCATTTTTGTAAAATTATCCATAAAATCCATAAAAAAATTCGTAAAGGCAAAGCCTTTACGAATTTTTTATTTCATATCGGAAACGTTTAAACGGTTCACAGCACGTTGTAATGCCATTTCTGCACGTTTAAAGTCAACATGTGCTTGTTTATCTTGCAGACGTTGCTCCGCACGACGCTTCGCTTCATTTGCACGATGGATATCGATATGGTTTGCTTCTTCAGCAGATGATGATAATACAGTTACTTTATCTGGACGAACTTCGATAAAGCCACCACTTACTGCTACATAATCAGTGTGTCCACCATTTTTCAGACGAACTGCACTAATTTTTAATGGTGCAACAGTTGGAATGTGACCTGGTAAAATCCCCATTTCCCCACTCTCTGCTTTTACACTTACCATTTCTACTTCTTTTTCGTAAACCGGTCCATCAGGAGTTACAATACTGACTGGAAATGTCTTCATACTTCGTCCCTCCTAAGGCCTTACGCCATCATTTTCTTCGCGTTTTCAATAACTTCTTCAATGCCACCAACTAAGCGGAATGCATCTTCTGGAAGGTCATCATATTTTCCTTCTAGAATTTCTTTGAAACCACGAACTGTGTCTTTTACAGGTACATAAGAACCTTTTTGACCTGTAAACTGCTCCGCTACGTGGAAGTTTTGAGATAAGAAGAATTGAATACGACGAGCACGATGTACAACTAACTTATCTTCCTCAGATAACTCATCCATACCTAAGATAGCGATGATATCTTGAAGCTCTTTGTAACGTTGTAAAGTTTGCTGTACTTGACGAGCCACTTCATAATGCTCTTCTCCTACGATTTCTGGAGAAAGTGCACGAGATGTAGATGCTAATGGATCTACGGCTGGGTAAATACCCATTTGTGTTAAACGACGCTCTAAGTTTGTTGTTGCATCTAAGTGAGCGAACGTTGTAGCTGGTGCTGGGTCAGTATAGTCATCGGCTGGTACATATACCGCTTGGATAGACGTGATAGACCCTTTATTTGTAGATGTAATACGCTCTTGTAATTGACCCATTTCTGTTGCAAGTGTTGGTTGGTAACCTACCGCAGATGGCATACGACCAAGAAGGGCAGATACTTCAGAACCTGCTTGCGTGAAACGGAAGATATTATCGATGAACAGAAGAACGTCTTGTCCTTGCTCATCACGGAAATGCTCAGCCATTGTTAAACCTGTTAACGCAACACGTTGACGTGCTCCAGGTGGCTCGTTCATTTGTCCGAATACCATCGCAGTTTTCTTAATTACGCCAGAATCGCTCATTTCGTGGTATAAGTCATTACCCTCACGAGTACGCTCACCTACACCAGCGAATACAGAGATACCACCGTGTTCTTGTGCGATGTTGTTGATTAATTCCTGAATTAATACTGTTTTACCTACACCGGCACCACCGAATAGACCGATCTTACCACCCTTAATGTAAGGAGCAAGTAAGTCTACTACTTTAATACCAGTTTCAAGAATTTCTACTTTAGTAGATAATTCTTCGAATGCAGGTGCTTGACGGTGAATTGGATCACGGCGTACATCCGCAGGAACCTCACCATCTAAGTCAATTGCATCACCTAATACGTTAAATACACGACCAAGTGTTGCATCACCAACTGGTACAGAGATTGCTTTACCAGTATCTTCTACTTCTGTGCCACGAACAAGTCCATCTGTGGAAGACATTGCAACTGTACGAACTGTGTCATCACCTAAATGAAGTGCAACTTCAAATGTTAAGTTAATGCTTGTTCCGTTTTCGTTGCTCTGTTTTACCGTAAGGGCGTTGTAGATTTCTGGTAGCTTTCCGCCATCAAACTTAACGTCTACAACCGGACCCATGATTTGCGTAACGCGCCCTTTATTCATCGGGTTCCCTCCTAGCTTTCTTTTAATTAGCCAACTTTCTACGAGCAGTTAGCTTTTAATTTTTTATTGGTTTATAAGCTTACGCGGCTCTTTTGAATGAGCCGCTTCCGCTTTTTATTGAATCGAGCTCCGGTGGCTAGAAGGGTCGGCCATTTCACTCCTTCCTACGAGGCAAAGAACGCCTCTTTGTCAGGAGTTCCAATGCCCTCCCCTTCTGGACAAGCCACCTACGCTTTTTATTACTACTCTAACGCTGCTGCTCCACCAACGATTTCCGTAATTTCTTGCGTAATTGCTGCCTGACGCGCACGGTTGAATGAAAGTGTAAGTGAATCGATAACTTCCATTGCGTTGTCTGTAGCACTCTTCATTGCTGTCATACGCGCTGCGTGCTCACTTGCTTTACCGTCTAGTAATGCACCGTACACTAAGCTTTCTGCGTATTGTGGCAATAGTACTTTTAAAATTTCTTCTTCAGAAGGTTCGAATTCATAAGCTGTCGTCGGTTTATCAGACGCCACATCAGTAAGCGGTAAAATTTTATTTTCCGTTACTTCTTGTGAAATTTTACTTACGTAATGGTTGTAGTAAATATACAGCTCATCATAAGCACCATCTGCGAACATCGCAATTGCTCGAGAAGCAAGGTCTTTAATATCAGTGAATGATGGGTGATCAGATAATCCAACTACTTCATCAATGATGTTAAAGCCGCGACGTTTTAAATAATCACGTCCTAGTCGTCCAAGCACAATAATTGAATATTGGTTTGAATCCATATTATGACGTTCACGAATTACGTTACTTACTGTACGTAATACGTTACTGTTATAACCACCTGCTAGTCCGCGATCAGATGTAATAACGATGTATCCTGTACGCTTTACAGGACGCGCATTTAGCATTGGATGATTAATTCCTTTACTTCCTTGCGCAATGCTCGCTACTACTTCTTGAATCTTTTCCATATACGGAACGAAAGATTTAGCATTTTGCTCTGCACGGTTTAACTTAGATGCAGATACCATCTCCATCGCTTTCGTAATTTGACTCGTTTTCTTTGTCGAGTTAATCTTCGCTTTTATATCGCGTAAAGATGCCACAGGTTTTCACCACCTTTTTTCCGGAAGTTGGCACGATTAGTAAGAATCCTCTTCCTAATCTACGTTGCAAGATATTCTTGCTCATGATTGAAGGAAAAGAATAGGTGCACCTACTCTTTTCCTTTCACAACCGTCGGCAATCCCAAAGCCCGAGATGCCTTTATATATATTATCTAGCTCCGCCTCTTAGCCGATGGGGCTGAACAGTCGGCTTCACTTTTTATTATTCAGAAGCTACGAATACTTTTTTAAATCCATTAATTGCTGCTGCAAATTTATCGTCATCCGCAAGTTTCTTAGTTGTGCGGATCTCTTCTAATAAGTCAGTCGCATTAGAATCTAACCAAGCATGGAATTCTTCTTCGAAACGAGTGATATCTACTACTGGGATATCATCTAGGAATCCACGTGTTAAAGCGTAAAGAATGATAACTTGTTTCTCTACACGTAACGGTTTGTGTAATCCTTGTTTTAATACCTCAACAGTACGAGCACCACGGTTTAGTTTCGCTTGAGTTGCTTTATCTAAGTCAGAACCGAACTGAGCGAACGCTTCTAACTCACGGTAAGATGCAAGGTCAAGACGAAGTGTACCTGATACTTTACTCATTGCTTTAATCTGAGCAGATCCACCTACACGAGATACAGAAGTACCCGCATCGATCGCTGGACGTACGCCAGAGAAGAATAGGTCAGATTGTAAGAAGATTTGTCCATCCGTAATCGAGATTACGTTTGTTGGGATGTAAGCTGATACGTCCCCTGCTTGTGTTTCGATGAAAGGTAGTGCAGTTAAAGAACCGCCGCCTTTTGCATCACTTAATTTTGCTGCACGCTCTAATAAGCGAGAATGTAAGTAGAATACATCCCCTGGGTAAGCTTCACGACCTGGAGGACGACGTAATAGTAATGACAGCTCACGGTAAGCTGCTGCTTGTTTTGATAAGTCATCATATACTACTAATACGTGTTTACCATTGTACATGAACTCTTCACCCATTGTTACACCAGCGTAAGGAGCTAGGTATAATAATGGAGCTGGTTGAGAAGCAGATGCAGTTACAACGATTGTGTACTCTAATGCACCATGCTTACGTAGTGTTTCTACTACGTTACGTACAGTTGATTCTTTTTGTCCGATAGCTACGTAAATACAAATCATATCTTCATCTTTTTGGTTAATGATTGTATCTAGTGCAACTGCTGTTTTACCTGTTTGACGGTCACCGATGATTAACTCACGTTGACCACGGCCAATTGGTACAAGAGCGTCGATCGCTTTAATACCTGTTTGAAGTGGCTCATGAACAGATTTACGATCCATTACACCTGGTGCTGGACTTTCGATTGGACGAGTGTTTGTTGTATTGATTGGGCCTAAACCATCAACTGGTTGACCTAATGGGTTTACAACACGACCAATTAGTTCTTTTCCTACTGGTACTTGCATGATGCGACCAGTACGACGAACTTCGTCACCTTCACGGATTTCTGTGTAAGGTCCTAAAATGATAATACCTACGTTGTTTTCCTCTAAATTTTGTGCTAGTCCCATAACGCCGTTAGAGAACTCTACAAGTTCACCAGCCATAACGTTATCAAGACCATGAGCACGCGCGATACCGTCACCAACTTGGATAACTGTACCAACATCACTAACTTCGATTTCAGACTGATAGTTCTCGATTTGTTGCTTTATCAGTGCGCTAATTTCTTCAGCTCTGATGCTCATGTGCTTCACCCCTATCTATTCTTCATTAATTCACGCTGAATACGTGCTAATTTTCCTTGTAAACTTCCGTCATAAATGCGATTTCCAATACGTACTTTAATGCCGCCTAGTAAATCTTCATCTACAACATTTTTTACGCGAATTGCATCTTTTCCTGTTCTCTTTGCAAATGCTTCTGCAATGTTAAGCTTCTCTTCTTCTGATAGAAGACGAGTAGAATATACAGTTGCGTCCGCTACGTTACGTTCTTCATTAGCAAGAACAACATATTCATCTGCAATTTCAGGTAAGATATCAATGCGCTTGTTATCAATTAAAATATATAACGTATTTAAAATAGATTCAGAAACAGACCCGAATACGTTTGCAAGAAACGTTTTCTTTTGTTCCTTTGAAATGTTCGGTTGCGTTAAAAAGCTATGTAGTTCTCCGTTCTTTACATAAACGTTTTGTACAAGGCGTAATTCCTCTTCAAACATTTCTAATACGTGTTTTTCTTTAGCAATTTTAAAAAGAGCGACAGCATAACGTTTTGCTACAATCCCATTGCTCATCGCGCTTCTCCTACTTCTTTAATATAATCGCGAATTAACTTCACTTGATCTTCTTCTTTTAATTCTTTTTCAATTACTTTAGAAGCAATTTGAACAGATAAAGAAGCAACTTGTTCTTGTAAAGCAGCAATCGCTTGCTCTTTTTCGCGTTGAATTTCTTGTACAGCAGATGCTTTAATTGATTCTGCTTCTTCTTTCGCAGCAGCAACAATAGCATCTTTTTGATCTACAGCTTGTTTTTTCGCTCTTTCGATTAACTCTTGTGCTTCAACACGTGATTGTTTTAACATTTCACGTTGTTCTTCTACTAACTTCTTCGCTTCAGCATTACTTCTTTCTGCAGCGTCGATTTCATTAGTAACATGCTCTTCACGTTCTTTCATAATCCCCATTAAAGGACCCCACGCGAATTTGCGTAGCATTACTAATAGAAGTAAGAAAATGAACAATGTATAAGCAATCGTTCCAAATGGAATGGCAGCCCCTAATAATAAAGTTGGCACAAGGATTCACTCCCTTCAAAATATCTAAATTGATCATATGAAAAAAAAAGACATACGTTTCGTTCATAAAGCAATGGCGAAGAAAGTTCGGAAAAACACTCTTCGCCATCTATGTAAGGGGAGTCTCCCTTATTTGTTCATTACGATGAATGCAATAACTACACCGATGATTGGAAGTGCCTCAACTAAAGCAACCCCGATGAACATAATTGTTTGAAGTGCGCCTTTTAATTCTGGTTGACGAGCAACACCTTCGATTGTACGTGATACGATAAGACCGTTACCAATACCTGCACCTAATGCTGATAAACCAATTGCAATTGCAGCTGCGATTACACCTAAACTCATTTAATTTGTCCTCCTTTGTATTATAAAAAAATAAATTTTTTCTTACTTAAATTATATTAATGGTCATGGCTTACTTTATGAGCCATATAAACCATCGTTAACATAACGAAAATAAATGCTTGGATTGATCCAACGAATACACTGAATCCCATCCATGCTAACATCGGCACAAGTGCACCTAATGCTCCAAGGAATGATGCTCCGCCCAGCTTAGCAAGTAATCCTAATAAGATCTCACCTGCATAAATGTTACCAAATAAACGAAGACCTAACGTTAATGTGTTAGCAAACTCCTCAATAACCTTTAATGGGAATAAGAATTTCATAGGTTGGAAATAACCTTTTACGTATTCTTTCGTACCCTTCATCTTAATTCCATAATAATGGGTGAGGGTAACTACCATCACGGCTAATGTTAATGTAACTGCTGGATCAGACGTTGGTGATCTCCACCATGCAATATGTTCGCCAGCTTCAGTTGCTGAATACATGAATGGTAAACCAAGGAAGTTCGATACGATGATAAACATGATAAGCGTAACGCCAAGCGTTAAGAAACGTCCACCTGTTTTCCAGTCCATCGTACTATTGATAATCCCTTTCACGAAGTCAAACACCCATTCCATGAAATTTTGCATTCCTGTTGGGCGAAGGGCTAAGCTGCGAGTTCCGATAACAGCGATTAAGAAAACAATAACTGCTGCTACAGTAACCATCATAACTGATGACAAATCGAACGTTAAACCTAGAAATTCAACTAATTTACCGTGTTCCACTAGTAATTCACCTCTCTTCCCTGCTCTTATACTCTAAATAAAGAAAATCTATGATCATGACAAGGTATCCTGTCAGCAATCCTACACCTAAGCCCCACATCGCAATTAACTCTTGATATTTGGCTGCAAATAAAATTAATAACCCAATCGTGGCGAATCTTGAATATGTACTTACCGCTGTCGCCTTAAACTTCACGTTTTCTCCATTTGTCACGCGATCCAACAGCTTGTCTGTTCTACGTGCAATGATGCGCAAACTAAGAAAACTGAAAATCGTCCCGATAATCAGTCCAAGAAATACATCCTTGTAAGAGGTGAATCCCCATCCTAGCACAAGAAGCGCAAGCAAGTAGTACATATATTTCTTTTGTCTTTGGACAAGTCCATGTACGTCTATCATCATTGCTCTCCCGAATAGTAATGTCGAATGAGTCGAATCATTGCGTATACCCCTGTTCCTAATCCGAGTAATAACCCTATAATAAGAAACAATGGAAACGTTCCAACCTTATTATCAATCCACTGCCCACCAAAGATCCCAACAAGAATAGAACCGACTAACTGAGCAAGAATACCTGACATTAAAGCATAAGCTTTTATATGGCTGCGATCGTTTTTTTGCAAGGATTCATCCCTCCAATATGTAACCCTCATTCACGATGTGTTAATAATAACTCATTTTTCTGCATAAATCCTATACAAAATAAAAAGTTTACATTTTCGTCACGGAATAGATGTATTTTTGTCACTGAAAGCCCTACCATCTATCCCCGTTGTTAGCATACAATAGGGTATTAACAGTGTCAACGAGAAATCGTAAAAAATCAAAAAATTTGAGTATTAGTCATTTCCTCCCAAAAATGAAAACGTTCCCCTTCTAAATACTGGTTAGAGATATGCAATTTCTAACAGTTTTCTCTTTATAATAGAAGGAAATGTTCACAAGTTTGTCACTATTATATTTTTACGATATAACGCTTTCCTTCCATAATACAGTGCTCTTTAGACGTAAGACTTCTATATTATATGTGATGTGTATGCAACTTATGTTGTATATACTATGTATATTTATCCTCTCCCCTCCCCTACTTGCTTACATCAAAAAAAAGACGAGCTGAGGAATCCCCCTGCTCGTCAGTTGTCTTACTTCGTTCCGAATAAACGGTCACCAGCATCACCAAGACCTGGTACTACATATCCGTGGTCATTTAATTTCTCATCTAATGCTGCTACATAAATATCAACATCAGGATGTTCTTCTTGTACTACTTTTACTCCTTCTGGAGCTGCAACGATACACATTAATTTAATTTGTTTTGCGCCGCGCTTTTTCAAAGAGTTAATTGCTTCAGCTGCAGAACCACCTGTTGCTAGCATCGGATCTAGTACGATAAAGTCACGCTCTTCTACATCCGTTGGAAGTTTCACATAGTATTCTACCGGTTGCAATGTTTTAGGGTCGCGGTATAAGCCAACGTGTCCTACTTTTGCTGCTGGAATTAATTTCAGAATTCCATCAACCATTCCTAAACCTGCACGTAAAATCGGAATTAAACCAAGTTTTTTACCAGCGATCACTTTTGTTGTCGCTTTGCTTACAGGCG
>NZ_JAKUFR010000104.1:0-14377 GCF_022663555.1 Bacillus cereus group sp. BfR-BA-01381 | reverse complement strand
CATTACATCTGCCCTTGTTACTGGTAGAATTGCTGGAACAACAGCTGGAGAAAACGCAAAAATGAAGTATTAAAAAAAGAAACAGGGATTCCTGTTTCTTTTTTTATAGGTACATGAAATTATATCGGCGATTCTACTACTTATATCGGCGATTTTTCAAATATATCAGCGTTCCGACAAAAAACGACAAATATACGCTCCAGCTAACTTTCCATTGCTTTTTTGTTGCTTTATTTACCTTAGTACCTTTATATTTTATATTGTTGAATATTTGAAAAAGGGTAAGGGGAAAACATATGAGAAAAAAAGTCATGATGTCTTTAATGCTAATGACGTTTCTTTCTGCGGTAGAAGGAACGATTGTTAGTACAGCAATCCCTCGTATAACGAGTGATTTATCCGGCGTTGAACTTGTTAGCTGGGTTTATGCGATTTACATGCTTGCTACAGCGGTTTCAACTCCAATATATGGAAAACTTGCTGATTTATTCGGCCGTAAAAAAGTTTTACTCATTGGAGCTACAATCTTTTTAATCGGTTCTGCACTTTGCGGTGTCGTTACATCGATGGAACAATTAATCTTCTTCCGTGCGCTTCAAGGTATCGGTGCTGGTGCTGTTATGCCGATCACAATGACGATTATTGGAGACTTATATAGCGAAGCGAAAGACCGCGCAAAAGCACAAGGCTGGATGAGTGCCGTTTGGGGTGTATCTGGTGTTATCGGACCGTTAGTAGGTGGATTTTTAGTTGATTCTCTTTCTTGGCGTTATATTTTCTTCTTAAACGTTCCATTTGGAATTATTGCCTGCTTAATGATTGCCATTTACTACAAAGAATCTATTAAGCCTGCTAAACACCATATCGACTATCTTGGTGCAACAGTCTTCTCATTAAGTACGATTGCTCTACTATACGCGTTATTAACAGGTAGCAGTAAGCAAAACTGGGGAGACATAACAATTATCGGCCTATTAATCTTCGCCGTCGTTTCATTCATTATTTTCTTATTCATCGAGAAAAAGTCTCCGGAACCATTAATTCCGCTAGCACTTTTCTCTAACCGTACATTATCTACGATTAATATATTAACGCTTATTGCTGGCGCAATGATTATTAGTATTACGATGTACCTTCCAATTTGGAGCCAAGGTGTATTAGGAAAAAATGCGACAGAAGCTGGACTTATTTTAATGCCAATCCCTGTTATGTGGACATTTGGCGCTATTTTCTCTGGTAACTTAGTAGGAAAATTAAAAACGAAACAAATCATTTTACTTGGGGCTAGCATTTTATCAGTCGCTACGTTCTTATTATTTACATTATCAACAAACTCACCATCGTTCCTTATTTATGTAGCAGTCGGATTATTCGGCTTAGGAATGGGGCTTGTGACACCGATCTACATGGTAACAATTCAAGCAGCCGTACCAGCTCATACACGCGGAACAGCCGTTGGTTTAAACACATTTATTAATACATTTAGCCAAACATTAGGTGCTGCAATATTCGGTACAATCTTCAATACGATGATTCACGCACGTGGTATTAAAAACCTTGATCTTGTATCTGGCGGACATGGAGGTACTACAACAAACATAGTAACTGAATCGCAATCCGCATTAGCATCAAGTGTACACGTCATTTATATGAGCACTTTCGTATTAGCAGTATGTACATTAATTATCGCTTGGCTTTTATTAAAGCCAGCTACACAAACAAGTGAGCAATAAAAGAGGATGACCATTTCGGTCATCCTTTTTTACTCTTCATTCTCCACAATATGTTTCAACATGGACAATTTATTATCCCAAAAACGTTCATAATACGAGAGCCACTGTTGTAATTCCTCTAATGGTTCTGGATGCAAGCGGTATATCTTCTCTCTTCCGCTTTTTCTTCCGCTTACTAAATTCGCTTCTGAAAGAATATGAAGGTGCTTTACAACCGCAGTACGACTCATCGGAAAATGATCCGTTATTTTGGAAATCGGTAACTCTTTATCACTTAATAACCGTATTACTTCTCGGCGGGTTGGATCAGCAATTGCTTGAAACACATCATATTTCGCTGCTGATGAGGCCACTTAGCCTTCGACAACCTTTTTCAGTTTTTCATTTACAATTGCTACCCAGCCTCCGCTCATTCTATCGCGAATAATAGAGCTCTTCGCATTCGCTTTCGGAAGAATTTCATCAGGGTGTTTCCAGCCGCCGTGAATTAACGTAAATTCTGTTTTATTATCTCCTAGGTCTTTCAGATGAAATGAAACAACCCAGCCATCTGTATCCCATGAAAAAGATAGGTGATTTGGCTCATCGATTTCTAATACTTTACATGGTGATGGTCCAAATGGTGATTGTACATGAAATTCATGTCCTACCTCTAATACGAAATCATTTGGCATAAACCATGAGGCAATCCCTTCTGCAGTTGATACTACATTCCACACCTTTTGAATAGACGCGTTAAAAACGATCGTTTGTTTAATGTCAGTTAATGTATTTTGTTGTTCCATTTTCATTCTCCTTTATTCGGCAATCAAATATAACACCTTTTGGTTACACTTTGATAATATAACACCTTTTAGTTTCATGTCAACGCTAACTCTTTTTTACTGTTGAGAAATTCTCAACATTTTTTCAACAGGACAAACACCCTCTGAACATTCCCTCATAATATACTCACAAAGGCAACAAAAAATAAAAACTTCTCTCAACATGAAACTCCATCATTCATCTTGGAAGAAGCGCCTTACGTATATCGTGCGTATTTCGTCTCTCCTCCTTCCCTCAGGGACACTACGCGAAATATGAAAAATCAGAAGGAATATGCCCACCATTTGAGTAGGTAGTTATTTCTCTTCTCCTCAACATTTCCTTAGGAGCGAAATGACTACCGACTCACTTTTTTCAAACAAAAATAAAAAGGGGTTGAACGCTATGTTCTATTGCATTAACTGCTCTGACATTCACCATGAAAAACATCCGAATGATAAAGTATTCAAAAACGGTTTTTATATTGATCCATTTTTAGGTGATCGTTATCACCTTGGTATGTGTAAAGATGCCCAAAATCATCAGACAGGGGAGCCTCTTTTAACGACGAAGAAATTAGGCACAACCCAATCTATTATGAACGTATTACCGACACATGTTGTCCCAACATAAAACATAAAAAAGAGCTGGCTCACCCAGCTCTTTTTTATGTTTTATAAACGATCATTGCTGAAAAACAATAAATTTGGTTTTCGTCATCATTAATAGAAACACCTACTTGGTACTTAATATCTACAAAGTTACTATCATCAATTTTTTTCAAAAAAACATTTACAGCGTCTTCTAAGTCTTTTTCGTGACTTTCATCAAACACTTTCACACGAATCATGTTAACACCATCCTAGATCGCAGCCCTCCGCCGCTTGATTATTGCCACGGTGCGTATCTATGATGCGATAAAACTTTCCGTCTTCATATATATATCCGTCTTCTAACACATATTCTTTACCTTCAGTATAGACATAAAACTTACCTATCATAAATTTACTCGTATATAATTCCAAATAATCTGGCCTAAATTTAGCTACAACTTTATTTGTAATATCAATTTTTATTGTGCGCCCCACCTTCTCTCCCTCCTTTGCAAAGAACGGATTTAGGTATATTGTATTAGCGATTTTACATTTTATGCTTAAAAATAAGTGGATATGCCTCCTTTCTCCGCCTGTACTATTTTTCTAATAAAATCATCAATAAGTAAAAGCAAAAAAATATATAAAAGGAGCTTTTACTTATTGACTCAAATATAATTATTATGGTATTATATAAAATTTGACATTTTCGTTCACTTATGCTATCATTAAAGATGGTTACCACATATGGAGGTGGATGATTTGTTTCAAATTGGTGATAAAATCGTTTATCCAATGAACGGCGCAGGAGTCATCGAAGCCATTGAAGAGAAAGAAATATTAGGAACAACACGTCAATATTGTGTGATACGTATCATTAGTAAAGATATGCAAGTAATGCTTCCGATGGATCAATTACAAAAATCAGGTATTCGTTATATCGTAGATAAAGGTACGTTAAATGATATACTTCTTGAATTTCAAAACGGGGAATCAGATACATCACTTTCCTGGAAACAAAGATATACAATGAATATGGAAAAAATGAAAAACGGCAATCTGCAAGATAGTGCAGAAGTTGTTCGAGATTTACTTCGCCGCAATAAAGAGAGAGCTTTAAATGCGAGCGAAAAACAAATGCTAGATAACGCCCGAAAAATGATGATTAGTGAAGTTGCACTCGTACAAAATGTTTCTGAACATCAAGCAACAGAATATCTTCAAGACACAATTAATCACTAAATTTAAAATAGCTGGCCGCTATTTTTTTTTGTAAAAAAGGACGAAGAGCATTACCTCTTCGTCCTTTTCTATTACCCACGCCCAGCTTGAAACGATGGATATAACGTCATTCCACCATCTGCAAATAGCGTAATTCCAGTTACATAACTCGCCTCTGAAGAAGCGAGCCAAGTTGCTACCGCTGCAATTTCTTCTGGTTTTCCAATGTAGCCCATCGGTATCATACTTTCTACGTCAGCACGTTTTTTAGGATCAGCAAACTTTTCTGCATTGATCGGCGTATTAATTGCACCTGGTCCTATATTATTTACTCGAATACCTTTTGGCGCATATTCCATCGCTAACGTTTCTGTCATCAGTTTAATACCGCCCTTACTTGCTGCATAGTGTACGAATAAGGGCCACGGAATTTTCTCATGAACACTAGACATATTAATGACAGATCCTTTAATATCATGTTCTACAAAATATTTAATCGCTTCACGACTTCCTAAAAAAGCACCTGTTAAATTTGTGTTAATTACCCGATTCCAATCTTCAAGCGGCATTTCATGCGATGGTACCGCATTTTCTATCCCCGCATTATTAATCATAACGTCAAGCGTACCAAACTCTTTTACAGCAGATTGAATGAGATTCACCACATCTGATTCGACCGTTACATCACCTTTTACAGCAATCGCTTCTCCGCCTACCTTTTTTATTTCTTCTAACACATCATTCGCTTCTGATTCTCGTGAGCGATAGTTAATCACTACTTTCGCTTTCTCCCTTGCAAACCTTACTCCCATCGCTCTTCCAAGACCAGTTGCTGATCCTGTAATAACGACAACCTTTCCTTCTAAGTCACTATACATTTCCATACCTCCTTTAACTTTTCGCTATCCCTAACATAATTCCGGCCGCGATAATAAAAACGATACCGACAACAATCCCTGTTAATTGGCGTTTCGTTTTTCTTTCACCTAATATAAGAATCCCGCCAAGCGTCGAAATAATAATTCCCATTTGCGATAGCGAGAAACTTGTTGCCACTCCGACACGCGGTTGCGAAATGAATAAAAACATATTTCCAGCTGCCCAAATTAATCCTGGAATAATATTTCGTATTGCATATTTATTAAATGGATGATGTTTAAAAGTAAGCAAAATCCCTCCTAACACCATACCAACTGCTTGTGGCAACAAAGCTGACCAACCATCTACGTTAAACAGTCTAATCACTACTACGTAAACTAAATAACCGACTGTTGAAATCAATAAAATGATAATGCCCCTTTTAAAATTGCCCGCTTGCTCTGCATTCTTTTCTTCTTCACTTTGAAGAGATGTTAAAATAACACCGATAATAATACAAACGAGAGCTAATACACCAAGGACGACTGATATTGTTGTGGACCACTCATGAAATACGATGACTCCAAATAAAGTTGTCGCAACTAATTGAAGTCCTGTTGAAATCGGCATGGTCCTCGAAACGCCCATTAAATCAATACTTTTTAATTGATTCGCCTGACCGAGAGCCCAAAATAAACCTGACACAATCCCAACTCCGATAACAGTAGGAGTCAATACTGGTTTCATAAAAATATAAACAACAATTGAGAAAATAAGTGCGCCAAACGTTGTACCGAGCGTTTGACTATAAGGCCCTCCGCCCAGTTTCACGTTAAATAGCACAATACTTCCCCAAAATATAGCTGGTAAAATCGCTAAAAATATATCCATCGCTCATTACCTTTCTTTACTAAATGTCATAAGTTATCACTCTGAATCAGTAGAGTGAGCTTTTATTTTTTCTTTTTGACGTTCACAAACCTTTTCTGCAATAGCACCAGAAACATTCTTTTCCCGCTCCACTTTCTTTATCTTTACGTGATCTAAATGGTCCTCCAAAGTAAGTGTAACTTTATCATTCGGCGGATTATGCGCACCTTGGAACGTAAGAAATTGTAGCGTAATTTCAAACCTAGGAACGAACTCACCGTTTTTGCCGAGACGCTTTATATTTATAACTGAAGCACATTCATATTGATCTTCTGTCACTTGCCTAATAACTGAATAGTACCTATTCGATAATGCACTCTCTAAAAGTTGTTCTCTTGATTCTTTCGCGAAAGAATCACTTGGAGAAGAGAAAAAAGCCACACATAGCATTGTCATAACTGCACATATTTTTTTCATAGTTCCCTCCTTGTTCTATACATTAGTGTTCTCAAAACTGCCATAAAAAAACGACTTTCCCTATGTAGGAAAGTCGTTTTAATAAATCCAATATTAACCACCGCTCACTGGTGGAATAAGTGCAACAACATCACCAGATTGAATCGTATCATCTTCATTTGCATATTCTTCATTAATCGCAACCATAATTGGTGCCGATACTGGCACATTATATTCAGTTGCAACAATATCTTTTAACTCTGCAACCGTAATATTTTCTTTCTCTATTTGTAATTCACTTCTTCCTACTTCTTCTTGCAAGTTCGCAAATAACAATACTCGAATCATACTTATAGCTCCTTCCCAGGCTCTCCCGCCGGATATGGCGTTTTTTCTAATTGATCGCCGATCCAAGAATCTCCATCTTCCCAAAACTCCTTTTTCCAAATCGGAACAATTTGTTTTATGCGTTCCATAATATATTCATTTGCTTCATAAGCCGCTTTACGATGCGGCGTTGAAACAGCCACAACAACCGCGATATCAGAAATTTGCAGTGTACCGATGCGATGTGTAATCGCAACGTGTGTACCTGGCCATTTCTCCTTCACTTCTGATCCGATTTTCTCTAGCATCTTTTCTGCCATCGTTTTATAAGCGACATATTCTAAGTATAATGTACGACGCCCTTTCGTAAACTCTCTAACCGTTCCAATAAATGTTGTAACAGCACCACATTCGCGGCGAATTACTCTCTTCGCTACCTCTTCAACCAAAATTTCTGTATCAATTACTTCATAATACGTATTTGTCATTTCGCACTGCTACTAAAAATATAGACAAATGTATATTCTTAGAGTATTCCTGCTTCTACGTGCCCTGCCTCGCTAATCACTTGCTACTACAGTTTGCTGTGACACTCCACAGGCGTAAATTCCGATGTAGCCCACCGTACATATATACAACCTATTTACGTTAGTATTGTATATTTTTTTGCTTGTAAAAGGTTGATTGACGCATTCAAATCTCTATCCATTACATTTCCACAATCACATGTATATACTCGGTCAGACAGCTTTAAATCCGACTTTTTTTGACCGCAACATGAACATATTTTAGAAGATGGATAGAATCTGTCCACTTGCCGTAGTTCAATCCATATTCCCTACATTTCGTTGATAACCATGTTTTAAAAGCATAAAAACATTGTTGCGCTACAGCTTTAGATAGATGTTTGTTCTTCATCATACCTTTCACATTCAAATCTTCTACTGTAATAAACGTTGGCTTGGTTTTCACCACATCATTTACAATAGACTTTACATACGCTAATCGAATATTTGCTAGCCTAGCATGTAGTTGTTGCACCCTAAGAATATTTTTGTTTATATTCGCTCTTTTATTAGTAACAGGTTGTTCACCTCTCTTTCTTATATTTTCAAATTTGCGTGATAAAGAGCGTTGTTCACGTTTTAACCGTTTTTCTATCTTTTTTACTTGTACTGTTTTATTTATATTTTTGTGAGTTTTTCCATCGCTACGTACAGCGAAGTCTTTAATTCCCAAATCAATTCCTAGACCTACTGCATTGAGAGTTGCATTTGGTTTTACCTCTTTCACTTTACAGAGTATAGAAACATAGTATCTTCCTGCTCTTTGATATACTGTACCACTTTTTACAGTTGTATTTTTTGAAATATATCCATACTCTTTTAACCTTATCCAACCAATTGTAGGGACTTTTACTCTATGTCTTTCTACTGTCCAATCTGTTTTGTTGTTTTTCGGAAAGTAGCACTTCACATCTTGCTTCTTCTTTTTTTTTATATCGTGGAAACTTAGATAAACCTTTAAAAAACCGCTTAAAAGCTTTATCTCCATTCATAATCGCTTGCTTTACCGCTTTGCTCGACGCTTCTTTAATCCACTGGTCACACTCTTTTGTATGAATGTTGTTTAACCATTTGGAAAAGTCATAGCCACTAAGAAATTTCCCCTCCGACTCATATACCTCTTTATTTTTAGAGATATACAGGTTATATACATATCGACACACCCCAATAGTTTGACGGATTTTACTAATTTGTTCAGTTGTCGGTTTGATTTCTATTAAATATGCTCTTTTCATAAGTCTTCATCCTCCGACATTTTCTTTTTGTATTTTCTCAACCCATATATTCTACAGCTAAATACATGAATGATAGATATTAAATCCTGAACAAGTTCTTCTTGAATACCCATATATTCCTTATACTGTTCTTCTGTATAGTATCTTCTTCCTTTTGGGTTTCGGTAAGCAGTTAAAGCACCTTGATTGTCCCACCTTCGTAATGTCTTAACAGAAACATTAAGAAGCATTTCTGAAAATTCTTTCGGTTTATATTGTTTCATAAGTACTTTTTATTATATATGCCTAATTTTGTCTATGTTTTTGTTTACTGTTTCTTTCTCCTTACCGTTTGTAAAAACCAGTCTATGTACAATTCTTCTTCTGTTATATGAAATACTTTATATTCTTCTCGTAAGTTTGCAGGAGCATCATACCACGTAATAACTGCTACTATATTCTCTACTTTATGTAAAAGTTCAACGTCTTCCGCAGAACGAAGTAACACTACTTTCGGATAGCTCTCTTTTTTATAGCCCTCAATTACAATTGTATCTACTTCGAAAAACTCATATAAGCGAATAATTTCTTGCAAAGACCAGTTTTCTCTTAATGACGAAAGCGAAAGGAATCCAGCACCTTCTACACTACTAACAACAGCACCAGCCTTTCGGTGCCTTTCACTATCTTTTTGCGCTACTTCTGGAAACCCTCCGTGCCCGTGATGTTTAATGGTAGCAACTTTCATGTTTTGTTCAGCTAATGCATACACTACTTTCTCAACAAGTGTTGTTTTCCCGCTATTTTGATACCCTACTATTTGTAAGATTGAAGGGGCTTTGCCCATGGCCAATCACATCCCTCAGCGTGCTCTAACAATAATACAGACACTTTCATCCCTGCCTCAAAGCCTCTCGTTCCTCCAGGCAACACAATAAAAGCATTCGCATCTGCAAGTGAAGAGACCGCACTCGATTTATCTAAACCGACCGGCATCGCTTGTAATGCCCCGTCCACGATTGTCACCTTTGCTCTTACAAAACGAGTAAACGGATTCGGCTTTGGAAAATCCTTTTGTAAAATAGCATCTGCTCTATATACATGAGGTTCTTTCGCATACAAATATGTTTTTATAACCGGATGCACAAATAGCTCAAATCCTACGTAACAAGCTGACGGATTCCCTGATAAACCGAAAAGTAACTTTCCATCAACTTCAGCTACGGTCGTTACACTTCCTGGTCTCATCGCTATTTTATTAAAGAGTACATTCGCTTGTAATCTTTCATAAATAGCTGGCAAGTAGTCATAATCTCCTACCGACACACCGCCTGTCGTAATTAAAATATCAACTTCATCCATCGCTGATTGAACAGCTGTAAAACATGCATCCAACTCGTCGGCAAGTTGGCCATAATACCGAACTTTACCTCCGGCTTTCATAATTTGAGCAGCAATCATATAAGAGTTACTATTTCTAATTTTCCCCGGCTGTAACGACTCATGTACTTCTAACAATTCACTTCCTGTCGTCACAATACCAACAACAGGCTGTTTTACAACTTTCACAGTACTATATCCAAACGTCGCTAATAAGGCCGCAACACCTGGATTGATTGCAACACCTTTCTGAACGAGAACTTGATTTTGCTTTATATCTTCTCCTTTAAATGACACATTGTCACCACTATGAAACGGACGCTTTAACTTCATATATGTTTTTCCGTCCTTCTCAAAACCTTCCGTCAGCTCTAGCATTACGACTGCATTACAATCTGCTGGAATAGCTGCTCCTGTCATAATACGAACCGCCTGAAAAGATCCTACTGCATCTAGAAAAACAGACCCCGCTCCAATTTCTCCTATTACTTCAAACTCAATTGCATTCTCTTGATTTGCTTCTTTCGTATCTTCCGCTCGAATTGCGAAACCATCGTAAGGAGAACGATCAAAATGAGGAACGTCATGATCAGAGACAACATCCTCCCCAAGAATTCTCCCGTAACTTTCCGTAATAGAAATCTCTTCTACTTCACCAATTTTCGCGTATTCCATTACTCTCTCTACTGCCTCAGCAACTTGAATCGGAATTCGTTTTTCTACCATCGTTTCTCACCCCATATTTGCAATTTTTTTTATCTCGATTACACTTTATATATTAAATAGAAATTACTTCAAGGAGGAATTCCATGTCTTCATTCACACACTTTAATGACCAAGGACGCGCGAAAATGGTTGATATAAGCGACAAAAAAGCAACCGTTCGAACAGCAATTGCGTGCTCTAGCATTGTCGTTACAAAAGAAATTTACGATAAAATCTCTCATAATGAAATTGGGAAAGGTGACGTATTAGCAGTTGCACAAATCGCTGGTATTATGGCTGCAAAACGCACTTCTGACATTATCCCAATGTGCCATCCTTTATTATTAAAAGGTGTTGACGTTTCTTTCGATTGGAAACAATCCGATGAACAATATCGATTACTGATTGAAGTAAAAGTTAAAACAGAAGGTAGCACCGGTGTTGAGATGGAAGCTTTAACAGCTGCTTCCGCTACCGCTCTTACTGTGTACGATATGTGTAAGGCTGTTGATAAAGGTATGATTATTGGCGAAACGTACTTACTTGAAAAAACAGGTGGAAAAAGTGGAGATTATGCGAGAAAGTCTTAACCTTCTCCCTGTTGAACCTAAAGGATTTCCCTTTAGGTTCAACCTATATATCTTGCATATAAACGTTTTGCTACATTTATATCATTCGTCCCATGAATAAATGCTCTGCCATCTGTAAATAAAACAAAACGAAATTCTTCTACTAGAAAAGATACTAAATACGGAGTAGCTTTTACATCTACACTTCTTTGTAAGCGCTTTTTAATTTCTTCTAAATTAAATTCATTCCGCATACCTGGACGGATTTGTACTGTATTTCGTCCACATAACACTTCTGTTTTCGTTTGTGCTTCAAATGTTAAACTCGGATATGTACGTAATCTTCCGCAAGATAAACACGTTTCTTTTTTCTGCCTATTCACTTTAAATGCCATCTGTTGATTATTCCAGAGATCAAACGATAACATCGTTTCGCGAAGTGCCCCATAGTCTTCTACTAATATTTTCAGCGCTTCCGTTATTTGATGCGCAACTACTAATTGTACTGCCGGCTGTATAATACCAGCCGTATCACATGTTGCCCCGCTCGCCGGATGCTCCATTAAACAGCGAAAACACGGTGTTTTTCCTGGTACAATTGTATATGTTACGCCATAGCTTCCGACACAACCACCATATATCCACGGAATATTATACTTTTGTGAAATATCATTAATAAGAAGTCGCGTTTCAAAATTATCTGTCGCATCTAATATTAAATCTACACCATTCACTAGCTCTTCCATTTCTTGCACTGTTACATCCGTTACAACCGGATTTATTTCCACCTCAGAATTAATCGCTTTTAAATGCTCTGCCGCAGCTACCGCCTTCGGTTTATACTGCGTTGCGTCTTCTTCTGTATATAATTGTTGCCTTTGTAAATTGCTCCACTCTACATAATCACGATCCGCAATTGTTATTTTTCCAACACCTGCTCTAACAATCGCTTCTGCATTTGCTGCACCAAGAGCTCCCGCACCAATAATAAGCACATGCTTCTCTCTAATTTTTCTCTGCCCTTCTTCTCCAACACCAGAAAATAATATTTGCCTTGAATATCGCTCCTGCATACGATAGCCTCCTTCCTTATCCTCCTATATAAGACATTTCAATTTTCGGACGATTTTTTGCACTTTCTTCCGTCCGTTCATCTGAATACCTATCTTTTCTATTCATCCATACATCTTGTATAACGCTTACTAACTCCTCATCCGAAAGATTTCCTCTAAGAAGTTCCCTTAGGTCGAGTCCCTCTGTCGCGAATAAGCAAGTATAAAACTTTCCATCTGCTGAAATTCTCGCTCTCGTACAAGAGGAACAAAAGGACTCAGAAACAGAAGTAATAAAACCGACTTCAGTATTTGTTCCAACGTAACGATATCGCTTTGCAACTTCACCAAAATAATGCGCTTCAGCTGGCTCAAGCGGATACACGCGATGAATCATCTCAATTAGCTCTCGTTTCGTAACGACTTGATCAAAGTTCCATCCATTTGTACTACCAACATCCATAAACTCAATAAACCTAAGCGAGATTCCTTGCTCTTTAAAATACGTAGCCATTGGAAGTACTTGATGATCATTCATCCCTTTTTTTACAACCATATTTACCTTTATATCAAGCCCGGCCTCTTTTGCAGCCATAATTCCCTTTATAACAGGTTTCGTATTAATATTCCGGCCATTAATAGCCTTAAATACATCATCATCTATTGCATCCAAACTAACATTTACTCTATGTAATCCAGCTTCTTTTAATACTTTTGCTTGTTTCGTTAAATGAATTGCATTGGTCGTTAACCCTATATCTAATAGCCCGTCAATTTTTACGAGACGTGCAATAAGTTTTGTTACATCTTTACGAAGTAGTGGCTCGCCACCAGTAAGTCTAATTTTTCGTACACCGATACTAACAAATAATCTTGCCAATCGCTCAATTTCATCAAACGTCAGTAAAAACTCATCTTTCAAAAAAGCATAATCTGGCCCAAACACTTCCGCTGGCATACAATATGTACATCTAAAATTGCAACGATCAATGACAGATATACGCAAATCTTGAAGTGGGCGTCCAAAAAAATCTGTAACCATCTCCTGCATCGCCACCCTCCCTTTCTGCCAAATTTCTCTCTTTTCATTCTATTATAATATATTTTCGAACTGCGATGTTTTTGCTCTAACAAATAAAAACCTTGAAGCATAAAAAGCCCCAAGGTTTTCTTCCTATTAACTTAATCTAATAATAGTTAAAGTAGCTCCTGGCGTTGCCGTAGATAATGTAGCGATTGTAACTAATCCAAATAACTGCAGACTAATAGCAGCTCCAGCAGGCAAATTAGCAATGATTGTTGCACTAAATGAACCAGTAGCAACTGTCGGAGCGTTTATCGTTCCCGCAAGCGGACTGCCATTTACAGTTATACGAGAACTTACAAGTAATCCTGCCGTTAGATTAATTGTATAAGCTATATAATAATTCCCTGCACTTGCAACTGTAAATACAGTATTCCCACCACTAACAGTTATTCCCGGTCCAATATTTTGATTGTTTGGTAACGGAATATTCGTGCCACCTAATAAAACGGAAATAGCGGTTCCAGATGTATTATTCGCAAATGCATACGTTGCAGTTGTACTAACTCCAGTCGCCCCAGTCGCTCCAGTGGCTCCAGCTCCGGTTGGACCTGTATCTCCAGTTGGACCTTGTGAACCTGTTGCTCCGGTTGCCCCTGTAGCTCCCGTTGGACCTTGAATTCCTTGCGGGCCTTGAATTCCTTGTGGGCCTTGTGGGCCGGTCGGACCTATGTCACCTTGCGGACCTTGGATTCCCTGTGGACCTTGTGCTCCTGTGGCCCCCGTCGCTCCTTGGATTCCTTGAGGGCCTTGTGGACCTTGAATTCCTTGTGGGCCAGTTGGACCTATGTCGCCTTGTGGGCCTTGAATTCCTTGTGGACCTTGTGCTCCTGTAGCCCCCGTTACTCCTTGGATTCCTTGGGGACCTTGAATACCCTGCGGACCGGTTGGACCTATCTCTCCTTGAACACCTTGTATTCCTTGCGGTCCCTGTAAACCCGTCAC
>NZ_JAKUFR010000103.1:0-14873 GCF_022663555.1 Bacillus cereus group sp. BfR-BA-01381 | reverse complement strand
CTCTCCAATAAAGTTAGTTTGTCTAGCATCTAAAATAAAAATTGACGTTTCACGTTGTTTGTTTCGTTTAGTTTTCAAAGTTCAACATCGCGTTTCAGCGACTTTTATAATTTAACATTTTGCGTTAAATCTGTCAACAACTTTTTTCTTTCGTTCCTGACGACGCTTATTAATTTACCATATTAATCATTAACAAGTCAACACTTTTTAAAAAAATGCCAAAATAAATTTATCTTGGCATGATATAAAGCTTAATAACCACTAATGCAGCAACACCGGGTAAACCTAATAAACTCGTGATTGTTGCGGTGCCCAAGTTAATTGGAATATGAAAATCAAAATACGTTCCTACAACATTTACGATAAAAAGTAATGCTACTCCCAAAGTAACATGAAAGAGCGCTTTTCCTATAAAACGTAACGGCTTAGAAGAAACACCAAAAACAAGGAAAATAAAAACTAACGCAAGAATACCAACAATAATAATTGTAGAATTCATTTTTTCCTCCTTATGAATGACCTATACACATTTATTTGTATGGGACAAGACGATAAAAAAGAACGTTTATTATATAACTCCAGTCGTTTCATCTTATTTACCTTGATTCGGCTACACATTCTTCACAAAAAAACATTAATCGATCTTTCCAAACGAAGTGACTACTACATATTTAACGAATAAAATAAAAAGGCTCTGCTTTTTCAGCAGAACCTTTTACCATTGTTCCATCTTCACAGGACGACGTTTTGCTTCTTTTAGCAAGAAGAAATATTTCGCCTCTGCTATTTTCAAAGAACAAAGTACATCTTGAGATGGTTCAACACTTTGTTCAACCATTCTCTTTTGACGTAACCATTCATTCTTCACTTTTTCTAATAGTACAATTAGCTTATCATCATACTCTTTACGCAATTTACCCTTTTTTTGAAAGAACATTTTTGTTTCTCCTCTTATACTTCTCTACGACCTTCTAATGCTTTCGACAGTGTCACTTCATCTGCATATTCTAAATCTCCACCAACTGGCAGACCGTGTGCAATACGAGTTACTTTAATACCTGTCGGTTTTAAGAGGCGGGATATATACATCGCTGTAGCTTCCCCTTCAATATTAGGATTTGTTGCTAATATTACTTCTTGTACTGTTTCATCGTGTAGTCGCTTTAGGAGTTGCGGGATATTAATGTCTTCTGGTCCAATTCCCTCCATTGGAGAGATAGCACCACGTAACACATGATATACGCCTTGATACTCTTTCATCTTTTCCATCGCGATTACATCTTTCGGTTCTTGCACGACACAAACAACTGATTGATCTCGATGTGAATCATTACAAATATAACAAGGGTCACGGTCAGTAATATGCCCGCATACAGAACAATATGCTAAGTCTCGCTTCGCATTTACAAGTGCTTTTGCAAAACCTAACACATCATCTTCTTTCATATCTAATACGAAAAACGCCAATCGAACCGCTGTTTTCGGTCCGATTCCTGGCAATTTCATAAAACTATCAATTAGTTTTGATATTGGTTCTGGATAATGCATATATCAATATCCTCCTAGAACATTCCACCCGGTAAGTTTAAGCCTTTTGTAAATTTACCCATTGTAGAGTTTGAAAGTTCATCAGCTTTTTTAAGTGCATCGTTTGTTGCAGCTAACACTAAGTCTTGTAACATTTCGATATCTTCTGGATCTACAACTTCTTCTTTCACTTTTACTTCAAGAATTTGCTTATGACCATTTGCAATAACTGTGATCATACCGCCGCCAGCTGTACCTTCAACTGTTTTTTCACCAAGTTCTTCTTGCGCCTTTGCCATTTCCTTTTGCATCTTTTGCATTTGTTTCATCATATTATTCATATTTCCCATTCCGCCACGCATCATAATTAATTCCTCCTAATTATCATTACTCTTTTATTTCAATGAGTTCTTGCCCTACTAATTTTACAGCCTCTTCTATAAGAGGATCTTCTTTTTTCTCTGGGCTTTCTTCAGAACTTCCACCTTCACGCTGTAAAAAATCTTCACGGATTTTACCCCATTCACTTTTTGGAATGGCAATCATATTTAATCTTTTACTTAGCAATTCAAATAAAGTTTGTTCCACTGTATCCATAGCCTCTCGATTTTCGCTTGCCATTTTACAGTGAATCTCATATTGGAACGCTAAAACGTAAGTATCATCTGAAGCCGCTACCGGTTCGCTATTTTCTAACAAAACAGCAAACGCTACTTTGTTGTATGCTTTGAGTCTTCCTAACAACTCTCCCCATACAGCTTTTAATTGCTCTAAATCTTGACGCTTCGCTTGCTTTAATACTTCATTTACGCGTCCGACAGGTATCTTCATACTTCCTGTCCGTACTGGCTTTGGTGCTGCACGCGTCTCTCTGACTTCCTGCTGCACACCGGCCGGCACACCATTCTTTTTGACTTGTTCTAACTCTTTCTCCAATTGCTGCATCCTGTTCATAATTGCTTGTAAACGATCTGCACCATTTGCTTGCATCATAAACTGTTGACACAGTTGTACCATAACAACTTCTAAGAAAATTCGCGGATGATTTGTCCACTTCATTTCCTGTTGTGCTTTACTAAGAGTATGAATGATCTCATAGATTACTTCCGGTTGCATTTCTTCACTTAACGTCCGGAATTGCTCATCTACCATTACTCGTTCCAACATATGTTCCAATTGTGGTGAAGTTTGATATAAAAGCATATCACGATAATAGTAAATGAAATCTTCCATAAAGCGAACTGGATCTTTCCCTTTACCCATCATCTCATCTATGATACGTAATGCTCTTGATACATCATTTTCACGTATACATTCTACTAAGTTTCCTAAGTATTGCTGAGAAACAGACCCTGTTACAGCTAATACATCTTCTGTCGTAACGGTCTCATCACTATAAGATATTGCCTGATCAATAAGACTGAGCGCATCACGCATACCACCTTCAGCGGCACGTGCAACAATTTGTAACGCCTCATCTTCTACTTGCGTACCTTCATTGTTCACAACTGTCGATAATCTCTCAACAATATCATTTACTGATATCTTTCGAAATTCGAAACGTTGGCAACGCGAAATAATTGTAGGCGGTATCTTATGCGGTTCTGTTGTCGCCAAAATAAAGATAACATGTCCTGGAGGTTCTTCTAACGTTTTTAAAAGCGCATTGAAGGCACCCATGGAAAGCATATGAACTTCATCAATAATGTATACTTTATATTCTACAGCACTTGGAGCATATTTTACTTTATCTCTAATATCTCGAATTTCATCTACACCGTTATTTGAAGCCGCATCAATTTCTAATACATCGGAAATAGATCCTTGTGTAATCCCCAAACAAGAAGGACATTCATTACAAGGTTCAGCTACCGGAGCATGTTCACAGTTAATTGCTTTTGCAAACACTTTTGCAATTGTCGTTTTCCCTGTTCCCCTCGGCCCAGAAAATAAATAAGCATGTGAAACTTTCTCTTGAAGAAGGGCATTTTGCAACGTTTTTGTCACGTGCTTTTGACCGACTACATCTTCAAACTTTTGCGGTCTCCATGTTCGGTATAACGCTTGGTATGACACGAAAATACGGCCTCCCTCAAAGGTTATTATCTCATTTATTATAACCCATTCTGTTTATAGATTCCAAAAGTTATTTTCTATACAAAAAACCCACCTTAGTATTAAGGTGGGTTTTGTATACATATATAACTGCCGTGCACCTTCTGTCGATTACGTACCATAAGCGTTACTTAAGCAGTTAGCTCGGTTCAGGCACTCCTGCGGCACACGAGAAGACCCGCTTATTGCTGCTTCCTTCCGGACCTGACAAGGTTCACGGGGTCCCGTTGCGCAGGACCCAAACGTCAACACCACTTACTTAAGGCAGACCTTACAGCAACATAACCTCGAGAAGGGATTCGGCCTCGCTAGAGCGGATTGCGAGTATAGGGCACCGCTACCTCCCCGCTTAGCACGGCAAAGTTAAAACCAATATTCGGTTGCCTTCATTAAAGGCACTATCAGTATAACTTGTTTTTTTATAAAATGCAAATACGTTAATTCTCTTTACTTTTCTCTAATTTCTTAATCGCTTTTCTTTTTTTACGAAGCGCTCTAAAAAAGTTCGTTAACAGCGTACCGCACTCTTCTTCTAATACACCAGCTACTACCTCGCATTGATGATTAAAGCGTTCATCCGTTAACAGATTCATCAATGTCCCTGCACATCCACCTTTCGGATCACTCGCACCATATACAACTCGCTTTACTCGTGATAAAACAATTCCACCCGCACACATCGGACAAGGCTCTAATGTTACATATAACGTCGCATCTTCTAAACGCCATGTCCCTAATTTTTTGCACGCCTCATCAATAGCTAACAACTCAGCGTGAGCTATCGATCTTTGCTCAGTCTCCCTTAAATTATGAGCAACACTAATTACTTCACCATCCAACACTATAACTGCCCCAATCGGTACTTCCTGTATTGCCTCTGCTTTTTTAGCCTCTTCTATTGCTAACTGCATAAAATAAATATCTTGATCACGTTCCATAACATAGTCCTTTCATTACAAATAAAGTACACTTATTTCCATTTACTACACATGGGATAACTTTTATAAATTCAATCCACCCTAAGAAAAAAGAGAGGGGATTACATATGAAGAATACTGCCTTACTCATTATCGATATGATTAATGACTTTCAATTTTCACACGGGCCTATCCTAGCCAAAAAATGCGAAATTATAACCAATCCTATTTTACAATTAAAGAAAACAATGAAATCCTTCGGTTGCCCCATCATTTATATTAATGACCATTATCAACTTTGGAGGTCTGATATTGACCAATTGATTACTCATTGTACAAATGAGTATAGTGAAAATATCATTCATCAGATCGCTCCAAATGCTGATGATTACATTTTTATTAAACCACATTACTCTGCTTTTTATGAAACACCTTTAAATTCTTTATTAGGCTATTTAAAAATAGAAAATCTAATATTAACAGGTGTTGCCGGGAATATATGTATCCTCTTTACAGCTAACGATGCTCATATGAGGAATTATACATTGTATGTACCACAGGACTGTATTGCATCTAATGATGATCAGGATAACCTGCATGCTTTAAAAATAATGGAAGCCACATTAAAAGCAAATATAGTACCGTCGTTTCAAATAAAATTTAATTAATACATATATCTATTTTCCAACTTTTTATATCAAATTAACCCGCTCGCTTCCCTCTTGTGCTACAATAATTCTGTTTTGTGTTTTTAGTAGTCACGGTAAATCACTGATTGAAAGGAGGAAACAGCGTGACCGGAGTACCATTTATCACGGTTGAAGGACCAATTGGTGTTGGAAAAACTTCACTTGCGAAGGAAATTTCAACTCACATGCAACTCCACTTACTGAAAGAGATTGTTGATGAAAACCCCTTTTTAGGAAAGTTCTATGAAGACATCGACGAATGGAGTTTTCAAACAGAGATGTTCTTTCTTTGTAATAGATACAAACAATTAGAAGATATTAACATAAAGTATTTGAATCAAAGGAAGCCAGTAGTAGCGGATTATCATATATTCAAAAATGTAATTTTTGCATCCCGTACATTAAAAGATTCTCAATACGACAAGTACATGCAAATCTATCGTATCCTTACACAAGATATGCCAGTTCCAAACGTTATCGTTTATTTAACAGCTAGCCTCGAAACATTACAAAAGCGAATCGCAATGCGCGGAAGAGAATTCGAAAAAAATATGGATCCAAATTACTTACTACAGCTCACAAAAGATTACGAAACAGCAATGGATGCTTTTAAAAAGGACCATCCGGATATCCCAGTATTGAAATTTAACGGAGACGATATGGATTTTGTAAAAAATCCTGATGATTTAAACGTCATCCTATCTGCCCTTCAAAATACTCTCTTAAAGGAGTCGAAATAATAATGAATTTAAGGCAAAAATATGATATACCAAATGACGCAGTAATCACTATCGCTGGAACAGTAGGTGTCGGTAAATCCACTATGACAACTGCATTGGCTAACGCTTTAGGGTACCGCACATCATTTGAAAAGGTAGATTCTAATCCGTATTTGGACAAGTTCTATGCTGATTTCACACGCTGGAGCTTTCACTTACAAGTGTATTTTTTAGCAGAACGGTTTAAAGAACAAAAAAGAATTTTTGAATACGGTGGCGGTTTTGTTCAAGATCGCTCTATCTATGAAGACACTGGCATTTTTGCAAAAATGCATCACGAAAAAGGTACAATGACGGAAACTGATTATGAAACATATAAAGGTTTATTTGACGCTATGGTCATGACTCCTTACTTCCCTCATCCAGATTTATTAATTTACTTAGAAGGTTCTTTCGACGATATTGTTGATCGTATCCAAGAACGTGGACGTCCGATGGAACAGCAAACACCAATCGAGTATTGGAAAGAGATGCATGGGCGTTATGAAAACTGGATTAACAACTTTAATTCATGCCCTGTTTTACGATTAAACATTAATGAATACGATATTTTAAAAGATGGCGATTCCATTGAACCAATCATAAAAAAAATCGGTCATTTTTTAAAACAAACACGTAAACTTGTAAAATAAAAAACCCGTGCATATGCACGGGTTTTTCTATTAAATTACTTTTTCTTTGTTGGAGCAATAATTTCACTCTCAGGTTTTCCAGCGTTAATGCGCTGACGAACAGTACTTGTACTAATATCGTACGCCTCAGCAATCTCTTTAACAGTCATTTCTTTCCCGTTAATTACTGCTGTTAATACTTTACCTGTACGTTTTGGAGCTGCTTCTTTCTTTACAGCTTCTTTTTTAACTTTTTTTGGTGCCTCTACTTTTGTTGCAGTTTGCTTTACATCACAAGTGCAACCACAAAGTTTACGGAATGTATCATCGCTAATAATGCGTGATACATTTGCACCACTGTTTAAAATTCTATTGTTCTTACAGACAGGACATTGTACATAATATAAAGTTTTTCCATCTAAAGGAAACGTTTGTATAATAAGATCCATGTTGACTCCTTTCATATCTATGAAGATAATCATCGGAATATGAGTGTGTAATAAGGACAAAATCGCCTTACACCATACTTTATGATTGGTTTTAAAATAAAAACTCGTTACGTGTGGTAACGAGTTCTCCAATCTCCACTTATATGCGCTGTTGTCAATTATATCTGGAGGAGGTAGAGGGATTCGAACCCCCGCGCGACTCTCGCCGCCTGTCGGTTTTCAAGACCGATCCCTTCAGCCAGACTTGGGTATACCTCCATATTGACATCAAATATAATATCAAAAGAAAAACAGTTAGTCAACCCTACTAAAATAAATTATGAGGAAAGGAAAATTTTACTTTTCCTCTCCTATATTATAGTACTGACAACGCTCATAATTACCAATCACTCATACCGATGAATGTTTATAAATTTACTTAATAACTGTTTTTCCTCCCATATAAGGGCGAAGAACTTCTGGAATTATAATTGTACCATCTTCTTGTTGGTAGTTCTCTAAAATAGCTGCCACCGTACGTCCAATTGCAAGACCAGATCCATTTAATGTATGAACATGTTCTGGTTTGCCGTTTGGCTCACGACGGAAACGGATATTTGCACGTCTCGCTTGGAAAGCCTCGAAATTACTACAAGAAGAGATTTCACGATATGTGCCATAGCTTGGAATCCATACTTCAATATCGTATTTCTTCGCTGCCGTAAATCCTAAATCGCCTGTGCACATGCTCATAACGCGATATGGCAACTCTAATAATTGTAACACGCGTTCTGCATCATTTGTTAGTTTTTCTAACTCTTCATAAGAATCTTCTGGTTTTACGAACTTCACAAGCTCTACTTTATTGAACTGGTGCTGACGAATTAAACCACGTGTATCACGGCCAGCTGAACCTGCTTCAGAACGGAAACAAGAGCTAAATGCAGCATATCTTATAGGCAATTGATCTTTATTTAAGATCTCATCACGGTGCATATTTGTTACAGGTACTTCAGCTGTTGGAATTAAGAAGTAGTCTTCACTTTCAATACGGAATGCATCTTCTTCAAACTTCGGAAGTTGTCCTGTCCCTGTCATGCTTGCACGATTTACCATATAAGGAGGTAATACTTCTTCATATCCATGCTCATCAGTATGAAGATCAAGCATAAAGCTAATTAAAGCACGCTCTAATCTTGCGCCAGCACCTTTGTAGAATACGAAACGGCTTCCTGTTACTTTTCCAGCACGTTCAAAATCTAGAATTCCTAAATCTGTAGCAAGATCCCAATGTGGTTTTGGTTCAAAAGCAAATTCCTTTACTTCTCCCCAAGTGCGAGCTACTACATTATCATCCTCTGTTTCACCAACTGGAGCAGATTCGTGAGGAATATTTGGAATAGATAGCATCAATCTTTCTAGATCTTCTTCAACTGTACGAAGTTCATTATCAAGATCTTTTACTTTTTCTCCAACTTCACGCATTTCTAAAATTAGAGCTTCTGCATCTTTCTTTTCGCGCTTCAATACAGAGATTTGTTGAGATACTTCGTTACGTTTACTTTTTAGTTCCTCTGTTTGAACAAGTAGTTCTCTTCTTCTCGTATCCAACTCTTCAAAGCGACCAAAATCAGTTAAATCTTCGCCTCTATGCTGTAACTTTGCTTTTACTTCTTCAAAATTTGTACGTAAAAATTTAATATCAAGCATTATATACTCCTCCTTTTATTTTACAAAACACAAAAAACTCCCGTCCCTATATAAAGGGACGGGAGTTAACCCGCGTTGCCACCCTAGTTGAAAGCATTACCGCCTTCCTCTCAAGTAGAAATAACGGCTCTTCACCGGGAATGTTTACTAATCATAAAGATATTCCACATTCCATTCCAGGATGGATTCACAAACTGTTTCTATCGATTTCCACCAACCATCGACTCTCTATAAGAAACGACATTTGTTACTACTTCCTATCAACACGCTTATTTTATAAAATTGTTACCATCAATTTACTATAATCTTATACAAGTTGCAAGTTACTTATACAACTTTTTTCATTTTCGCTTCTTTTACCATTTCTACAAAGTATGCTGTTACACGATGATCATCCGTTAATTCCGGATGGAAAGAAGCAGCTAAAAACGACCCTTGCCTTACAGCCACCATTCGATCACCATGTGTAGAAAGCACTTCAACATCATCTGCTACATTTACAACATACGGAGCACGAATAAATACGCCAACAAAATCTTCTCCCACACCTTTAATAGAAAGTGCAGCTTCAAAGCTATCTTTTTGACGTCCAAACGCGTTGCGCTCAACTGTAATATCCATAGCACCAATATGTGCTTCTTCATAGCCAATAAGTGTTTTTGCAAGAAGAATCATTCCTGCACATGTACCAAACATTGGTTTACCAGACTTCGCGAATGTACGAAGTGGCTCCATGAAAGCATACTTATCAATAAGACGGCGCATAGTTGTACTTTCACCGCCTGGTAAAATAAGACCATCAATCTCTTCAAGTTGTTCTATACGCTTTACAATAACAGCTTCTGCACCACTTGCTTCAACTGATTTTACATGTTCACGAACTGCACCTTGAAGACCTAGTACACCGATTTTCACCATTTTAAAGTTCTCCTTCAATTACCATCCACGCTCTTGCATGCGTTGCTCTGGTAGTAACGTTGAAATTTCGATACCTTTCATCGCATTACCTAATCCTTTAGAAAGGCTTGCAATTAATTCGTAATCCTCATAATGAGTTGTCGCTTCAACAATTGCACGCGCAAATTTCGCTGGATTCTCTGATTTAAAGATACCAGATCCAACAAATACACCATCCGCACCAAGTTGCATCATTAACGCTGCATCTGCTGGTGTTGCTACACCACCTGCTGCAAAGTTTACAACCGGCAAACGACCAAGGCGTTTAATTTCAAGTAGTACTTCATAAGGAGCACCAGTATTTTTTGCATATGTCATTAACTCATCTTCACGTAGACTTGCAACTTGACGGATTTCTGCATTGACTTGACGCATATGACGCACTGCCTCTACAATGTTTCCTGTTCCTGGTTCACCTTTTGTACGAAGCATAGATGCACCTTCTGCAATACGACGTGCAGCTTCTCCGATATCACGGCAACCACATACAAATGGAACTGTGTAATCACGTTTATTTAAATGGTATACTTCATCGGCAGGAGTTAATACTTCACTCTCATCGATATAGTCTACCCCTAATGATTCTAATACACGTGCTTCTACAAGGTGACCGATACGGCATTTTGCCATAACCGGAATTGACACAGCACCCATAACTTCTTCAACAATTGTTGGGTCTGCCATACGAGAAACGCCACCTGCTGCACGAATATCTGCTGGTACACGCTCTAATGCCATAACGGCAACTGCGCCTGCCTCTTCTGCAATTTTTGCTTGTTCAGCGTTAATTACGTCCATAATAACGCCGCCTTTTTGCATTTCTGCCATTCCACGTTTTACACGTTCTGTCCCTGTTACATTTGTCATGTTACAAAAACCCCCCTAGGTGAATTGCTTTTCCCCGTTAAAGGCGAAAATTAAGAATACTCTTACATTCTACCACTAACTATCAGATGCTTGTCTACTACTTTTTCATAAAGTCGGTATGAAAAATAGGAATAAGAAAAAGCCCCTACAATGAGGAGCTTTTAAAACCAACCTTTTACTGTATCAACAGCACTATTCCATATACCGCTAAAGAAAGAACCAATTCCGCGCATAGCACGAGTAAACCAGTTTGCTTCTTCTACTTCAGCTGTTGTTACAAGATCCACTTGCAACGACTTACCAGTTAAAAATCCAGGATCGTTTGTATCTTTTGGCGTAATGACCATTTGACCAAGCGCAGCTCCCTTTTTAATAGGTGCCTCTTGTCCCTTACTTGATTCTTTTAATTCTGTTTTATAAACATCTTTACTTCCTTTTGGTACTGGAAGTGAAATGGCTTGTTTCGTTTGAACTGCTACATCTTTATCTTTCGCATTTTCTACTCGTACTGTTTCTTGTCCTTTTACTGAAGAACCTTTTTTATACATTTGTTTCATTTCAAAGTTAGCAAATCCATAATCATATAGCTTCTTTGTTTCATCAAAACGTGCTGTATGAGAACTTGTTTTAATCACTACAGAAATAAAACGCATACCGTTTCTTTCAACCGTACCAGTGAAACAATCTCCCGCTTCTGGAGTTGAGCCTGTTTTTAGGCCATCTACGCCATCATATTCTTTAACTAAGCCCTTTAACATCCAGTTCCAGTTCGACATTGCAAACTTCTCTTTTTCTGGACGAAATTCTTTTTTCGGGATTTTTGCTGTATCTAACACTTTTGGATAATCTTTAATTAAATGTTGTGCTAAAGTTGCAACATCCTTTGCAGACATTTTATTTTCTTCATCCGCTGTTGTTCCTTCTGGATGCATTCCCTTTAAATCTTTATTCGTTAAACCTGTAGAATTGACAAATTTATAATTTTTCAACCCTAGTTCTTTCGATTTATCATTCATCATTTTTACGAAATCTACTTCTTTACCTGCAATTGCTTCTGCTAATGCAATCGTTGCACCATTTGCAGAGAAGATTGCCATTGCCTCGTATAACTCTTTTACTGTATAAGAGCCGCCATTTTCTAATGCCACATTTGATAATGAAGCATCCTGTGAAACTTTATACGCATATTCAGAAACCTTAATTTTCTGATCCCACTTAAGCTTTCCTTTATCCACTGCTTCGTGAACTAAATACTCACTCATCATCTTCGTCATACTAGCAATGGATAATAATTCATCTGCATTCTTTTGATATACAATTTTTCCAGAATTCGCTTCAACTAAAATTGCCGCACCTGCTTCAATATTTAAAGCGGCTCCTGTTTCAGCTGATGCATTGCTATATGGTAACAACATACTACAAGCTAGTGTAAGCATTGTTACTAGTGCAATGAATCTTTTGCAAAACATACCTTTCACTTTTGCTACCCCCAATATCTATGTACTCACATAACCGTTATTCTAACATAATCAAAAAAAAATAGACAGAGATATAAAATCTCCGTCTATTTATATATAAGACATTATAATGAGTAGTTTGGAGCCTCTTTTGTAATTTGTACGTGATGAGGATGACTTTCAAGTAAACCAGCACCTGACATACGAACAAATTGTGCATTCTCACGTAAGAATTCTAAATCTTGTGCTCCGCAATATCCCATACCCGCACGTAATCCACCGACTAATTGATGAACCGTATCTGCTAAAGGTCCTTTATATGGTACTCGTCCTTCAATACCTTCTGGAACAAGTTTTTTATTTCCTTCTTGGAAATAACGATCTTTACTTCCTTTTTCCATCGCTCCGACAGAACCCATACCACGATATACTTTAAATTGGCGACCTTGATAAATTTCAGTTTCACCAGGACTTTCAGCAACACCAGCAAACATACTACCTAGCATAACAACATGTGCTCCTGCTGCTAAAGCTTTAACCATATCACCAGAGTACTTAATACCACCGTCAGCGATAACTGGGATACCGTGTTTACGAGCTTCTGTTGCACAATCATAAACCGCTGTTAATTGTGGTACACCAACCCCAGCTACAACACGTGTTGTACAGATAGAGCCTGGTCCAATACCAACTTTAACTACGTTTGCACCTGCTTCAATTAATGCTCTTGTTGCTTCAGCAGTAGCAACATTTCCAGCGATAATATTTAATGATGGATACTTTGCACGAACTTCTTTTACTTTATCAATAACGCCTTGAGAATGTCCATGAGCTGTATCAAGTACGATTGCATCTACGCTAGCTTTTACTAATGCGTCAATGCGAGTCATAGCATCAGCCGTTACACCAACCGCTGCTCCAACTAATAAGCGCCCTTGCTTATCCTTCGCAGAATTTGGGAATTCAATTACTTTTTCAATATCTTTTATTGTAATAAGCCCTTGTAATACACCGTTGTTATCAACAAGAGGGAGTTTTTCAATTTTATACTTTTGTAGGATCTTTTCAGCCTCATCTAGCGTTGTACCAACTGGAGCTGTAATTAGCTGTTCTTTTGTCATTACGTCGGAAATTTTGATTGAGTAGTCTTGGATAAAACGCATATCACGGTTTGTAATAATACCAACTAATTTTCGCTCGTCTAAATTATTTACAACCGGTACACCTGAGATACGATATTTCCCCATAAGGTGCTCTGCATCATACACTTGATGTTCTGGAGTTAAAAAGAAAGGATCTGAAATAACACCACTTTCAGAACGTTTTACTTTATCAACCTGCTCGGCTTGTTGTTCAATAGACATATTTTTATGAATAATTCCTAAACCGCCTTGACGAGCCATTGCAATAGCCATATCCGCTTCTGTTACTGTATCCATTCCTGCACTAATTAACGGGATGTTTAACTGTAAGCTTTCAGATAAAACTGTTTTAACACTTACTTCTCTTGGTAGTACATCTGACTTTGCTGGTACAAGTAATACGTCATCAAAAGTCAAACCTTCTTTAACAAATTTAGATTCCCACATAATTGTTCCCCCCATGATACCAGAAATTATTATTAGTAGCTTATCAATTGGTTAAAATACTGTCAAGGACGTATATATATGTTAGAATTTTTAGACAATAAAAGGAGCGTAATATATGCATCAAACACATTGTACTTGGCAGCAATTAAGTTTCTTCTTTTCATCTCAAAATGTACAACGTTATCTTGCCCGTTGTTATGAAAAATCCTCCATACAAAATGCTGAAAAAAAAAGTTTTGAAAATTGTTATCCCTTTATTTATTACTTAGAACATGGGAAAAATTATTATGAATTATATAAGGTAGCTCCCTTTTCAATTCAGCCAATGTTATTGTTTTATGGAATGAGCCAACTTTTTAAAGCATGCTTATTAACTATTGATCCGAACTATCCTGAATCCACTACTGTTTTAGCTCATGGTGTTACGACTCGTAAGCGGAAAAAACAGGGCTATCAATTTTTAGAAGATGAGGTAAAGGTACAAAAAAATGGATTATTTACTCATGTTGCAGAACAGCTGTTTCACATGAAACACTTAGAATCAGAGAAGTTTAACATGTTGGATTTAATGGGGAATATTCCTGAATTACAAAACTTATTTCGCTATAGTCAACGAGGTGCCACTTTGTATAAAATTGATTCAACAAATGCAAATGAACTTTCCTTTTCAGTCAATATACTAGATCGACTTCATATGACTTCAGAAAGATTTTCACGTTATATTGAATCAATTTGTAAGCACTTATCCGTGCAACATGTTACTGGGAAACCGAGCGCCTCCAATTTGCTTTTTACAGCTCCTATTCAATCGTGGAATCCTATATATAGTACGCCTTTATACTACGAATATCTCGCTGATACTTATTACTTACCACTTACAACTGACCCTAGAAATCCTAAACCCGTATTACCTGAACTTCTTGTTCACTATTTATTGCTCTACAATTTAAGTATGATTTCTAGATATGAAACAGATTGGTGGTATGATTTACTTGGAAGCTATGGCTCTGAAGATTACCCATTTATTTATCAATTTCTTACTATTTCGGCTCAAAAAATTCCTTACTACATTTCGAATTTTTTACTAGCAGAACCGAGCCTATTTCATGGGAAATAAAAAAAACACAAGTCAAAAGACTTGTGTTTTTAGTTGCTTGGCGACGTCCTACTCTCACAGGGACAAGGTCCCAACTACCATCGGCGCTAGAGAGCTTAACTTCCGTGTTC
>NZ_JAKUFR010000102.1:0-15824 GCF_022663555.1 Bacillus cereus group sp. BfR-BA-01381 | reverse complement strand
ATTAGCACAATGGCAACAAGGAAACTTCCAACCAAATTGCATTATTCCTGGTCAACAACCTACTGAAAATGTTGTAACTGAGCAACCGACAGCTAAGCCAGAAACTCAAAAGCCTGCTGAGCAAAAACCTGCCGAGCAAAAGCCTGCTGAAGAAGTTCAAAAACCAGAAGCTCAAAAGCCTGCTGAAAACAATAATACGCAAAAACCAGCTGAACAAAAACCGGCTGAGCAAAAGCCTGCTGAAGAAGCAAAATCTTTAAGCGAGTTCGAACAACGTGTTGTTGAATTAACAAACGCTGAGCGTGCAAAACAAGGTTTACCAGCTTTAAAAATCGACACTGAATTAAGCAAAGTAGCACGCATTAAATCTGAAGATATGCAAAAAAATAACTACTTTGATCATAACAGCCCTACATACGGGTCTCCGTTTGACATGATGAAGAAATTTGGTATTTCTTATACATCTGCAGGTGAAAACATCGCCCAAGGCCAACGTACACCTGAAGAAGTAGTACAAGCTTGGATGAACAGTGCTGGACACCGTGCAAACATCTTAAATAATGGCTTCACTCACATCGGTGTTGGTTATGTAGAAAGCGGTAACTACTGGACACAACAATTTATTACGAAGTAAATAGATTAAAAGAGTCTTCTCATAATGAGAAGACTCTTTTTTACGTTTCATAACTTTCTATTATGTATGAGTATAAAGCGTAGAACATAAACAAAATAGAACCACCACTTATTACGCTAAGTAACACATAAAATCCCCATTTCAAGTTCAAAAACAATGAAAACAATATACTACATGCCATCACTTGAAAAATCCGCCTACTCACTAAACGGATCTTTTTTAATTTGATTGAGTCTTTTTCCGTACTCTGAACTTTTTTAAACGCCTTACTAAGCATAAAAAGAAACATACTAATCCCTATTGTTAGTCCTGTTTGAAAGGATATCATGCTTCCAAAATTAATAAAGAGAATGAGCATATGGATAAACAACATAAATAAAGTAATCGTCTTTAGAAATCCACTTATCATGACATGCTCGTCTTCATTAAACTTATATATATTATGTGAAATAATATACATCAATCCATGTAAGAAAATAATAAGACAAGGAATAAGTGCTATAACAACTTGTTTACTCATAAACTCGTTCGGCCGACCATTTACATCCCAATGTACCGCCAAATGCTCTGGTAAATATGGATAGAGACATAGAGTAACTAAAAGACAAGCGAAAAGTATTCCTAGTATATATTTATATTTGATCAAGTGATTCTCACCTCTCTTTTCTCTTAACGGCTTCGCTTCTTTTAGAGAAATTCCTGCAAAAATCTACTTTTCTCAAATTTAAACTTACACTTTACACATTTACTCTTTGAAATTCTTTCATTGTGTCATTTAATTTTGTAGGAAATGGTACATCAACTTCAATCTCTTCTTTCGTAATTGGGTGTAAAAAGTTTATCTTCATCGCATGTAACGCTTGCCTAGACATATATTTCGTTCCTCCACCATATAAAATATCCCCAACTAACGGATTACCATTATAGCTCATATGAACACGAATTTGATGGGTTCTACCAGTTTCTAATTGTAACGTTACGAGCGTAACATTTTGTTTTTTTAAATACTTCTCTACTTTATAATATGTGATTGCTTGATCTCCCTTTGGAGAAACACGTCGTCTCGTCGCATGATGGCGATCTCTTCCGATAGCCGCATTAATCGTTCCTTGCTTCTTGTTCACTTTCCCTTCTACAAGAGCCGCATACGTTCTTTTAATTTTTCGTTCCATTAATAGACGATCCATAATTGCACCAGCAATTCTATGTTTGGCAAATACAACACCACCTGTCGTATCTTTATCTAACCGATGAATATGACGAACCTTCGTCTCTAAACCTTGCATTTGAAAATGAAAGGCAACAAGATTTGCAAGTGTTCCCATCCCGCCTTTTTCAGCAGGGTGCGTATCCATCTTCTCAGGCTTATTCACAATGAGTACATGATCGTCTTCATATACTACATCTAATTCACCATATTCAGGCTCTACACCGTATTCTTCCTCCATAAACATATGAACTTGTAACTTTTCATCCTCTTTTAAAAGCTCATTCCATCTTCTCTGTTCTCCGTTAACAGTAACACCTTTTTCCATACGAAGCTGATGTAACAACTTTTTCGGTATTTCCCATTCTATTTTTAATAACGACTCAATGCTTATACCATTCCATTTCGCTGGCACAGTAATTTCGCACCATTCGCCCTTCTTTTTCGTTTCCATACTGTATCACCTTATTTCTATTGATTCTCTCATTGTAACGGAAAATACACTTTGATGCACCGTCAAAAATAGAGGACAGTCTTATAATAGACTGCCCCTCACGCTCTACGCCTTCTCATTTCCTGCAATACTTCTTCCGCTTTTTGTTCATACGATAAATCTTTAAAGAAATCCGCCAATCTTTTATAATCATTATACGTATCTAATAAGTCATCCATCTTTTCTGCTTTCATCACTTGTTGTTTTTGCTTCATTTTTACTGGATAACGATAGCCCGATACTTCTTGTATTTTGTAATACTCATCTTCTACTTGAATAACTTTTACAAGTTCCTCTTCCTCCGCATCCATCGTATACCCATCAAAATCTCTAAGCAATTCATAAATGATATGAGTCCATTCATCTTTTGGATAAAACCCTTTTTCTAACCGATAACCGACAATGCGATACATATGCCCATCGTTTTCTGCAAACTGTACTGTATCATTTAGCTTAAACTTAAAATAACGAAACATTGCCTTCACCTACTTATATGTAATGTTCTTATCACATACTATTTGCAAAATGTAGGTCTTGCTATTCATAAAAAAAATACTCATCTTATAGACGAGTATTTTTTATGATGATTTTTCTCTCTTCTTTCGAAATGGTAACCACCAGTTCCAGTCTCCAAACAATTTCATTAAACTTGGTACGAGCATAAGACGAATAATTGTTGCATCAAGAAATATCGCTAATGCAACGCCAAGACCCATTTGCCGTACTGGTAAAATATCAGTAAAGGCGAAAGCACCAGTTACAACAATCATAATTAATGCAGCTGATGTAATAATTCTACTTGTTGAAACAAGTCCTTCTAACGTCGCTTGATCGTTATCCCCTGTTTCTTCATACAGTTCATGGATACGCGAAATAAGAAAGACTTCATAATCCATGCTAAGCCCAAAGACGAGGCCGAAAATGAAGATTGGTAAAACAAATAGAACTGGACTTGCTTCTAAACCAAAATGACCACCTTCAAATAACCAAACAACAATTCCAATTGTTGCACTTAGACTAAGTATATTCATAATAATCGCCTTAATTGGAATGAGTATAGATCGAAATGCAAATAATAATATAACAAACGTCGATCCAAATATAACAGACATACCAATTGCAACTTTATCTTTAATTTCATCTTCTAACTCTTGTTGGAACGTCGTCATTCCGCCTAGATAATACGTAACATTCGTTTCTTTATAATTTCGTTTAAAATCACGAACCCACTGTTTAGCAGTTTCAGTACGTGGTTTTGTATCTAAAAAGACTTCGATTGTTGTCTTATTTCCTTTCGTATACGCTTCAAATACCGGAGCTATTTTAGCAGCTTCTGGCGACTGTAACAGCCCAGCAACTTGATCTGATTTCATTCCATTTAAACTGTCGTATAAACTTCTTACTTCATTTACTTTCTTATCATCTTTTAACTTCCGAACGACTTCTTCTAGCTTTTGTAAACTTTCTTTTTCTTTTATATCTTTTTTCGTCTCTACGACTAACGTAACATCAGCATGTGTTTTTGCAGTTTCATTAAATGCCTCTTCGTACTTCTCATATGCAATTCTTGTATCACTTTGTTTAGGTAAAGCCTCCACATCAGGGAACTGCAAATTAGCTGTACGTAATGGTAATAAGCAAATCACAATAAATGTTGTAACAACAATAATCATCGCAATTGGATGTTTCATTACAAATTGTGCAAATATACGCCACGCCTTTGCCGGTGTATGTGCTACTTGATTCTTTTTTAATATTCGTTTACCGATTAACGATAATAGCGCTGGAAGAAGTGTGAGCGAGAATAAAATACTCATAATCACAACAATCATTCCACTAATTGCGACAGACTGAATATAATCGATTTTAAAGAAAAACAAACCGGATAGGCCAACGAATACACATAATCCTGAAAATACGATTGCCCGCCCTGCTGTTTGATATGTAATTGCTATCGCTTCTTTTACCGTTCGCTTTGCAACTTCTTCTCGAAAGCGATTTACAAATAATAGTGCAAAATCAATAGATAATGCAAGTCCAATCATCGGTGCAACATTTAACACAAAGATAGATAGTTCCTTATCGCTACCTATAAAGTATAATATTCCCATCGTACTAATAACACTAAGTGCCCCATTTACAATTGGTAAAATAGATGCCAAAAGGCTACCGAATGAAAATAGTAATACGAGGAATGCAATTGGTAACCCAATCATCTCTGCCACTTTTAAATCATTTTGCGTTCTTTCATTAATTTCTTTATTAATTTTCGGAAACCCTGTAGGTGTTACTTTTAATGCTGTATTACTTTCCTTTTCAATTTTATCAGCAAATCGTAATGTCTTTTCCAGTCGTTCTTTATTTGTTTTCCCGGAAAATAAAATTGTCGCATAGCCAATATCATCTTGTAACATTTCTTTATTTTGCACTGGATGATGGAAAGATTCATATGTCTCTTTTTCTTGTACATTTTTTACAATCCTCTCTACTTGCTTTTGAAATTCCTCATGTGAAACGCCCTTATTTTTTTCAAAAACGAGTAGAAGTGTATCTTGAGACCTCTTAAAATCTTTATCTAAAATTTCTTTCGTTTTTTGGTAGTCCCCTTCCGTTTGGAAGCCATCCCCACCTAATACGCCTGGTAGCTTTGGTGCGAATATACCGAGTGCTATCGCAACCAATAGTAATGCTACTATTACTGTATAACGGAACTGATACAAAAAAGCTCCTAATTTTCCCCACTTATCTACTTTATGTACATTTGTTTTCACACATTTCCACCTACTTTACATCATTCAATTGTCACTTATACTGTATCACATCTTCATACAAACAAAAAACGTCTAAAAAAACTATAATAATAGTTTTTTTAGACGTTTTTCTATCTCTCTTTATTAAGACCAAACCTCTCAGTAAGTAAACGATGGTAATAAATCGCCATAATTAATAAAATACCACCTACGCAGTAGCCTGCTAAAATATCAGTTGGATAATGTACATTTAAAATGACTCTACTTAATCCAATCGATACAATGATTATTCCCATCAAAATGGTTATCATATATTTCCCTGTTACACTCTTCAAATTTGCCGCAATGATATAAGCAAGAAATCCGAATGTCATAATAGATAACATCGCATGTCCACTAGGGAAGCTATATCCAAGTGCATCCAACGCTTCATTTAGCGACGGACGATCCCTTTTCATAATTTCTTTTATCCCTTTATTCACAAGATGGGTTATTAAGATGCCCACTGGATATACGATCATCGCAGCATAGTAACGTTTTCTCCAAAAAACAAGTAAACTTATAACGAGCGTAGTTACAATCCCAATAGCAGATCCTAATTTTGTATAGTGTGAGAAAAATGTAAGCGAACTTTCAGTTTGTAATCCTTTTACTAACCCTCTAACATATGTATCCATCACTGTAAAACCACCAGCATGTACTCTCCAAGCAACAATGCCAAATACAGCAAATAATAAACCGATACACATTACCTCATATTGATGCAACTTCTTCTTCAAACGATTTCCTCCTACTATGAAAAAATGCGATTTCTACTTTAGAAACCGCATTTTCTCACTTATTTACCTTTTGTTTTTAACTCTGTCCAGTAACGGTCGTAGTCTTTTAGCTTATCGTCTACATCAACAAGCCATTCTGTACGATCTAATTCTTCTTTCGTTAAGAAGATCATGTGGTTTTCACGATATTCTTTACTATGAAGAGGGTGAGCTTTTTCATTTGGATTACTGTATCCAATTGACTCGTAGTTTTTCACACTTACTTTTTCATCTAGTAAGTAGTTCATAAACTTCTCTGCAAGCTCTTTGTTTTTCGCGCCTTTTGGAATTGCTAACGTATCAGCCCAAATTGTGCCGCCTTCTTTTGGTACAACGTACTCTACATCTTTATTATCTTTTGCGATAAATGCTGCATCCCCAGACCAAACTGTTCCAATCCAAGCATCTTCTGTAATAAATTTTTGTTTAATATTATCTGTATCAAATGCTAATAAGTTTGGAAGTAGCTTCTGTAAATCAGTTGCTGCTGTCTTTAACTGTGCATCGTCTTTCGTGCTGTTTGAAAATCCATGCTTCTTAAGACCCATTCCTAACACTTCACGAGAATCATTTAATAACGTTACATGCCCTTTATATTTCTCATTCCATAAGTCAGCCCAACTTGTAGGTGCTTCCTTCACATACTTTTTATTGTATGCAATACCTGTTACGCCCCAAGTATATACTAAAGAATATTTATTCTCTGGATCAAATGCAGGTGTTTTGAAATTAGAAATCATGTTTTCGATATTTGGGATATTCTTTTTATCTAACGGCGCTAATAAATCCATTTTCGCCATTGTTTTAACCATGTAATCAGACGGCTGAATTAAATCATACTTCGCGCCACCTGCTTGTAATTTCGCAAGCATTTCTTCATTACTTGCATACTTATCATAGTTAATTTTCACGTTATATTTCTTTTCAAAATCTCTTAACACTTGCTCATCAAAATTGTCAGCCCAGCTATAAATGTTTAACTCTTCTTTTTTTTCACCACAACCAGCAAGTACACCAGCAACAAGGCTAAAGCTAATTGCTGCGCCTGCTAATCTTTTCATTAATTTCATCGGTTTTATTACCTCCTCGTACTTTCTATATCGTTCGTATTATAAAGGAAGGTGTCCTCCAGAGTTTTCTTCACCATCTGCACCTTTGTTACGGAAGATTTCAGATAGAACCATTAATCCTACGATAGCCACAATTAGAATTGTAGAAAGTGCATTAATTTCTGGTGATACTCCGCGCTTAACCATACTGTAAATGTATAATGGCAATGTTGTTGATCCTGGTCCTGATACGAAGAAACTAATTACAAAATCATCAATTGATAATGTGAATGTTAATAATGCGGCAGAAATAACTCCTGGTGCAATTGCTGGAAACGTTACATAACGAAACGTTTGCCACGGCGTTGCTCCTAAATCATTCGCAGCCTCTTCTAAATCACGTCCCATACCAGAAAGGCGTGCTGCTAAAATAACGACAACAAATGAAATACTAAATGTAATGTGTGCAATAATAATTGTTGTTTTACCAAGCTCCATACCTAATTGACTAAATAAAATAAGTAAAGATAATCCCATTAAAATATCAGGGATTAAAATTGGTAAATATACAAGACCGTTAATCGCACCTTCATAACGATATTTATAACGATGTAATGCAATTGCGAAAATCACACCAATAACAGTCGTTACAATCGTCGTTACGACCGCAATCGTCATACTATTTACAAACGCATCAATAACATCTTGTTTTTGAAATAAATCTGTATACCAATGGAATGTGAATCCTTCCCATTCCGCATTAATGCGAGAATCATTGAAGGAATACACCATTAAAACCATCATTGGAAAATACAAGAACAATAAAATTAACCAAGAATAAGAAACTAAAAACTTCTTCATCTTTGCCTATTCCCCTCCGTTCCCATCATATTTATATACTTTCGTTGCACGATAATATAAGTAAATTAACAGAACAGAGAATAGAACAACAATCATAGATAACGCAGATCCAAACGGCCAATCACGCGCTCCTAAGAATTGATTTTGAATTACGTTTCCGATTAATGCTACTTTCGATCCACCCATAACGTCTGATACAACAAACATTCCGATAGAAGAAACAAACACTAAAATAGAACCGGTAGCAATCCCTGACATCGTCATTGGTACTGTAACATTCCAAAATGCCTTTACTGGTGTTGCCCCTAAATCATAAGCTGCTTCTAGCTTACGCTTATCAAGCTGCTCAATCGCTGCATACACTGGTAAAATCATAAATGGTAATAAAGAATATACCATCCCGAGTATGACAGAAGGTGTATTATATAGTAAATTTAAAGGTTCACTAATAATACCTAGCTTCAATAGCAATGTGTTTACAAGACCTTGTGAACGTAAAATAACAATCCATGCGTAAGAACGAACAAGGAAGTTAATCCAAAACGGGATCGTTGCCAATAATAAAAGAATCGAACGATATTTGCGATCAACAATTGTAATTGTATATGCAAATGGATAACCAATTAGTAAACATATTACTGTGGTGATAACCGCAATTTTCACTGTTTCCCATAACGTCCCCATATATAATGGGTCAAATACACGTACTATGTTCTCTAATGTAAATTGCATTTCTACTGTCCCATATGCTCCGCGCTGCATGAAGGCAAATGCCAATACAAACAGAAGGGGAATTAAGAAGAAGATTAACAGCCATGCGACTGTAGGTAGTGCGAGTAATTTCCCTTTTTTCAATTTAAGGTCACCTCGTCCTCTTGCTCCCAGCCTACGTATACATTATCTCCAATGCTCCACTGCGCTGCTTCTTCAGCAGTTTGATATGCCATTAGTAATTCTGATGTTTTCTCATCACGTACATAAAGCTTTTCCATATTTCCAACAAACTCAATGTCTTCAATATGTCCAAGATGGTATTCTTTTAAAACCGGCTCTTCAACCGAACGCACTTTTACGTTTTCAGGGCGAATTGCTACATAGCCTTCCCCGTTTTTCACAATATTATTTTCACCGATAAATGTCGCAACGAACAACGTTTTCGGCTTATTATAAATTTCTTTCGGCGTTCCAATTTGTTCAATATGTCCTTTATTCATAACAACGATACGATCACTCATGCTCATCGCTTCTTCTTGATCGTGCGTTACGTATATGAACGTAATTCCTAAATTACGTTGTAAGTTTTTCAATTCACGTTGCAAGTCTTTTCTTAACTTAAAGTCTAACGCCCCAAGTGGCTCATCTAGTAATAGTACACGCGGGTTATTTACAATCGCTCTCGCAATTGCTACACGCTGCTGCTGTCCACCAGAAAGCTTTGCAGGTTTACGATTACGGAACTCAAGTAACTGCGTTAAACGCATTGCCTCTTCAGCACGCTCTTTCTGCTCTGCTGCCGGTACTTTCTGCATTTTCATACCGAAACAAATATTTTTCTCCACATTCATATGTGGGAATAGCGCATAATGTTGGAACACTAGGTTCATATGACGCTTATATGGTGGCAAATCGTTAATCTTTTCATCATCTAATAAAAGATTCCCTTTAGTTGGAGTTTCAAATCCTGCGATCATACGAAGTAACGTCGTTTTTCCGCAACCACTCGGCCCTAAAATAGTTAAAAATTCTCCTTCTTTAATATCTAAAGAAAGCGGTGGGATAATCACTTGATTTCCAAAATGTTTTTCTACTGCTTCAACTTTAATAATCTTTTTCATTTTCCCGTCCTATCTACCTCAAATTTAAATTTTTATATTCATGAATAAATATTTATGTTCTATAGACTATTTTTTGTTTCGATCCAAACAAAAATGGTTATTTAGCAAGCGTTCACTTCTATTCTTTATGTAGTATGTTTGATTCATTTTCGCATGATACATAATGTCGAACAGAAAAACCCCTTCCATTGCGAAGGGGCTATTATCATACGGCTACGCCTACTGATAAACACCATCATCATTTTAACAACTTTCGTATGAATTTTAAAGCACTTTTTGTAGAAGAGTAACGAATTTTCATATCGAATGCCGTAGATTGGGCTAAAATGCTTTTATAATGTGAAAAAGTCCGAAAACTTTCTTCCCCATGATAACTCCCTAATCCACTGCTTCCGATGCCCCCAAAAGGTAAATATGGCGTTGCAAGATGATAGACGACATCATTAATACAGCCTCCGCCATACGAAATATTACTCGTTACGTTCTTTTGCACTCCTTTATCTTCAGAGAATACATATAACGCTAACGGCTTCGGGTGTTGCTGAATCGTGTCAATTACATCTTCTATGTTGTCGTATTCTATAATTGGTAAAATCGGACCAAAAATTTCGTCTTCCATAACAGCACTTTCCCATGTAACATTAGTTAACACTGTTGGTTCTATATGTAAAGTTTCTTTTTTATAGTTCCCGCCAATTACAGTTTTACCATCTTTCAAAAACGTACATAAACGTTCAAAATGACGTTCACTCACAATTCGTACATAATTATCATTGTGCAGTGGCTCTTTTCCATACTGCTCCTCAATTTCATGTCGCAACGCTTCAATTAACTGTTCTTTCACGGAAGCATGCACATACATATAATCAGGCGCTACACACGTTTGCCCTGCATTTAAAAACTTTCCCCACACAATCCTTCTTGCTGTTACATCTATTTTCGCATCTTTATGTACAATACATGGACTTTTCCCGCCAAGTTCTAACGTAAGCGGCGTCAACTGTTTTGCTGCTGCTTCCATTACTACTTTTCCAACGCCCACACTTCCTGTAAAGAAAATATAATCAAATGGTTCCTTCAGCAAAGCGGTACTTTCTTCAACGCCACCTTCTACTACTGCTACAAGTTCTTCTTGGAATAATTCTTCTAACATTCCCGTAATCACTTTAGAAACGTTTGGCGTTAGCTCTGACGGCTTTAAAACGATTGTATTTCCAGCTGCTAGCGCTCCTACAAGTGGCGCAATTGCTAATTGAAACGGATAGTTCCACGGTGCAATAATAAGTGTCACACCGTACGGTTCAGGTACTACTTTCCCCTTTGATCCAAAATGAGTCAGCGCTGTTCGAACACGCTTCGGTTTACTCCACGATGAAATATGCTTTAATTGAAAAGAGATTTCTTTTAATACATATCCAACTTCCGTTGTAAACGACTCATGAACTGACTTATTTAAATCTAATTTCAACGCCTGAAATATTTCTTCTTCAAAACGCTGAATGCCTTCATAAAGCTTCTTCAAATTATTCTTTCTCACTTCTATACTTCTCGTATGGCCATTATAAAAATATGCTTTTTGTTTATTTACAATAGAAGAAACACTCATTCATTCACCTTCTCCCACTATTTTTATCCAATTCTTTCATTATTTATATAGACTTCATATATAATAAATTTCTATTCGTAAAGTTACATTATATATAATTTCTTCTTTTATATAAAATTCATTGCTCACAAAAAAACTACCGAAAAAAAATCTCTCGGTAGTTTTACTGTATTAACGATATAAACGAACAGCACCTGCAGAATTATCATCAGCTTGTCCTACTACTTCAAACTTCAGACCAAGATTCGGTAAAATACGTCCTGCATCTGGAATCTGTTGGTTAATATACGTTTTCGAATCGTCAAATTTCGGTACACCCGCTAAGCCATCATACGTAAATGTTCCACGCGTTGGAGATACAACTTTCCAAGCTGGTGTTTTGTCGAATGAGAACGCTGCATCAGCGATTTGGAATCGTGTACTACTCTTAACTGTCGGTTTACCATTTAAAGTTCCTACAATTGCTTCTGGGTGAGAGTCAACTACACCAAGGAAACCATGTCCTGGATGTACGCCAACCCAGTTATCTGTGTAAGCAGAGTCCGCATACCATACGACCATACCAGTGTTAAATACTGGACCGCGTGCAAATTTCAATGCGTTATCTGCACCAGCATAGTTTCTCCACTCTACATAATAGTTATGTTTTTTCTTCTCAGTTCCGTTAGATACAACAAAGCCATCTAATTTTAATTGCGGTGTACCTTCTGCATCATCAGAGAATACTACTTTACCATCTACTGTTAATGAAGCATTATCAAGAGCAAATCCATTTAATGCTAAACCACCATCAGTAATGTAATCAAATGTTAATTTTACTTTCTTACCTTTGAATTGGCTTAAGTCATATGATTTGTCAATCCATTTTCCATTTGTCGAATCTGCATTTCCACTATTAGCTTTCTCACCAAGTCTTTCAATTAACGTTTGTTTCCCATCTTCTGTTACAGCATGTACTTCAAGGAAGTCATACTCTGCTTCAATTTCATATAACGATTTGAAATCAAATTTCGCAGTCGTTGCATTCGTTAAATCGAACAGTGGTGTTTCCATCTTCGTATGAAGATCGTCACCTTTTGTGCTGTAATAATACTTCTTACCAAATGCTGGTTCAATTGTTTTAACATCTTTATCCGGTAGGTTAACACGAATCATACCTGGACGATCTGACTTCGTTACACTTTGATCTAAATACGTCGCTAGACCGATACCTTTATTTAATTTCTCGTAATCTACTTCTACGATATTTGCCCAGTTACCACCGATTGTTTTTTGGAAAAATTCTTTATTTTGTGGTGAGAAACTCGTTGGCGTCGTTCCAGCGATTTTACCAGCCCAGCTTCCGCCACTCATAATAGACCAAGCTTCAATCGGCTCACCTTGACCACTATATTGTGTATCGTACTCATCTGGAAGACCTAAATCGTGACCATATTCATGTGCGAATACACCAACTGCTCCATCTTCTGGTTCAATTGTGTAGTCGAATGCTGCCATTTTTCCACCCCAATATGGAACTTTCGCTTGTGTGCCTTCAATTGGGAATGGTTTTGGTCCAACTGTCCAGCGATGTGACCAAATTGCATCGTCACCTAATTTACCGCCGCCAGCTTCTTGTCCAACACCTGCATGGATAATCATTAAGTGATCGATTAAACCATCCGGTTGATTTTGATTACCATCACCATTTACATCGTATTGATCGAATTGATCAAACTCAGATAAATCAATACCGCTATCTACAGCTGCTTTTAATGCATCTTTTACTAAATCACGTGGTCCTTTTGGTCCTTTATTATCATGACCGCCACTTGCAGCATCTGCACCGTAATCAGCGGCTTTACCAGGAACTGTTAACCATTTTGTAACCGTTCCATCCACTGTGTAACTACCGCCAGATTGCTCTTCATAATATTGTTTAAACGTTTCGATTTTACTTCCATCATCTAATGTGAATGGCTCATCACCGAATAACATTTTTTCATAATGTTCTTTGTTAAAATCGTTAGAATACATATAACCAGGTTCTTTATCGATATTGTTATGTTTAAAGTCCGCGTACTCTACAAGTAAAACAAGTACTTTATCTTTACGCACATCACCGTTATACGCTTTTTGCTTTGCCGGAGATGTTGGTACTTTACCATTTAAGCCGCCTTTAACTGGTCCTGTCGCAGTAGGTGTTCCTGTTGCAGGTTTATCTAACTTTTCTTTCGTATCTGCTTTCGCATCTTTCACTTTCTTTAAAAAGTCAGATGCTTCTTTCGTAAGTGGGTCCCCATTTGATACTTCTTTCCCAGGATTTTCACCCTTTTTGTTCTCTACATATTTTTCGACAGCTTTCTTTGTTTCTGTCTCTGAAGCCTTCGAATCAATTACCCCACGTTTTTTTAGTGCATCTGCTAAACGTTCTTCCGGAATTAAATGATCATCAACTGGGCTCGTAGCTGTCTTATTAACAGGCGTTTCAGCATATGCAGACTGGCCACCTGCTCCGAATGAAAGACCTAATACAGCTGTCAAAGCGATTGATGATAAAACTTTGAACGGTTTCTTGTTCATCCCTTATTTCCTCCCCTAATAAATAATATGTATTACAAATTGAATTTTATTAAAAATTCAATATTTTTTCAATATTTAGTCATATTATGTAATGTTTTTAATATATTTGTAAAAATTTCATAGTTAGCATACGAGTATATCACAATTCAACAATGTTTTCTGAAAATATTGAAAATATTTGTCAGAAACTTTATAATCGCCATAGAGGGAATTTAATGGGGATTTTATCTTTGTTTTATCTACAAAATATTTGATAATTCACTACATAAATACAAAATCCGATTGCATTATCACGTATTCTGTAGCAGCAGTTATGACCGATAATTAGGGAGGAATTACATTTGTACAAAGATAAGACTGACGCATTGGATCAAGAATGGATTGATTTAATACTTGAAGCTCTAGACGCTGGCATTGCACTACAAGATATCGAACATTTTTTCCAACGTATGAAACCATCTAGTCAGGCTCAATAGGTTTGTTCTTTTTAGCGAAGTTTATGTTATAATAATGACATCATAAGACGACGACATATTGATAGAAAGGTGCGCAAATATGATTGGAGAACGTATAAAACGCCTTCGCTTACAAAAAGGTATTTCATTAACTGAACTTGCCGAAAAAGCTGGTGTTGCTAAATCTTACATTAGTTCTATAGAACGAAATTTACAAAAAAACCCTTCCATTCAATTTCTTGAAAAGATCGCAGCAGTTCTACAAATTCCAGTTGATACTTTACTTCATGATGAAACAACAAAGGAAAATCAATTAGACTCCGAATGGACACAACTCGTTAAAGATGCGATGAGCTCTGGCGTCTCCAAAGAACAATTTCGTGAATTTCTTGAATTTACAAAATGGAAGCAAGATCAAAAATAATAAATAGAAAGAAGTGCTTACAATCAGCACTTCTTTTTTCTTTATAAAAAAAGCGGGGGATACCCGCTTTTTTATTATTTTTCTTCGCCAGCTTCTTGATTAGCATTGAATGTCCATTCTAAATTCAATGAATCACCTTGGAAGATATTTTGATCTTTTCCATCATCTACAAATTCAAATTGTACCCATAAATAATCCTCTGTACCAGCTTCTAATCCACCCTTTTCTCCCCACTCAGGAGCAAAGATGTCTTTAGCTAAAAGATCTGGATCAGTTTTTTGTAAGTCTGCTAAAGTTGTTTCATATACAGGCTCACTTTGTTTATCCCAGTTCCAAAGGAATTTCACTTTAATGTGCTTACCAAAGTCTTCACCAGCATTATCGCCTTTTGCATCTTTCACAGTATACTTTGTCGCTAATTTAACGTCTTTAATTGTTAATGAACCGCTATTCTTTAATAAGAACTCTTTCTTAACAGAATCCCCTGGTTTTAAATCTTTAATATCTACAAGCGTTTTAGGGTCTAATGTAAGATCTAACGTCCCAGCCGCAAATGTATTATTCGATACTTCTTTATCGCTAAAGTATGCGAATGTTCCTCCACCAATTAAAGATAACCCCAATGCTGCTGATGCAACTCCCATACCTAATTTCTTTTTCAGACTCACAATCAATTCCCCCTAGCTGTTTTTTATATTTTTATTGCTATCTCTTATTTAAAATAAGAGATGTAACTAAAACTATATTAGCATTAGCTAATATTTGTTCTTTTTTAAAAACCTTACGTTCATTATAACGAACAACCCTATATAAATACAACAAATATTTATTAATATTTTCAGTTATTTTTATTTCTCAATATTATTCTGAAATTTCCGAAAAAAATCGAGAAATAAAGAAAAACTTTAATTAATATTCCCTATCTATACTAATTATTAATCTTCAACATCATATTGCCAATTAATTTTCTCATATCTGTTTTTTGACGTAGATTGTTAAAATAAAGAGGACACGCCGAATAGGTGAGTCGCAATATTCTCTCACCTACTCAGCCTTTATAACCACTATTCGCTCTATATGTTACTGCATTTTACTTGCCATTCTTGTTTCTTACTCTCTTCTTGCTTTTT